>CAYNVC010000159.1:0-3906 GCA_964400615.1 uncultured Anaerolineales bacterium
TGAATCCATGCCCTACAGGACGCTCTTCGTACTGCTGTCGTTCGAATAGTACGAGAGCGTGAATATCACTTCCCAGGTGCTTCCGGAACCCGTACACAAGTTCCCTGTCTTGCAGCACATCATCGTACTCGTATCCCATTACCTTGAGCCGGGGACCGACAAAGTCCAACAGAATCTTGTTGAAATCAAACATCGTTGCTCCCTGATTTGGTTCAGAACCGCCACGACGACCGGCCTACGGGTTAACCACAGCCAAGGTCTGTACCAAATGCTCATACTCTGGGAACTCGTACAACCATCCCTCTGAGCGAGTTATCAGCTAACTTGCAGTATTCCCTTTAGCGCGGTGTACGTATCCGCCTCCCGCGCCGCGATGCGTTCCACCCACGCCTGCAATTGATCCTCTCCCACCCGCGCCAGCACCCGGTCGAGCAGTTCCTGCCGGAGGAGATCGAGCAGCTCTCTCTCGGCCCGCGCCCGCTCCAGCTTGATCCACTGTCCGCTGGCACGCAGATGTGCGCGGTGTGCGGCTATCGCTTCCAACACCTCCGGCACGCCGCTGCCATCCAGCGCGACGGTCTGCAAAATCGGCACCCGCCAACTGTTCTCGTCGTGGGCCGGGTTGCGGTTGATCACCATCTCCAGCGCACGGGCCGTATTTGCCGCCCCTGGCCTATCGGCCTTGTTGACCACCAGCACATCGGCGATCTCGAGCAGACCGGCCTTTAACGCCTGCACCTCGTCCCCCATCCCCGGCGCTTCGACGACGATGGTGGTATGGGCCGTGCGAGCAATGTCCACCTCCGACTGACCCGCGCCCACCGTCTCCACCAGCACAAAGGCGAAACCCGCCGCGTCGAGCGCTTTGATCACGTCCCCTGTGGCCCGCGCCAGCCCGCCCAGGCTGCCCCGCGAGGCCATACTGCGGATGAATACGCCCGGGTCTCCGGCCAGGTCGCGCATGCGCACGCGATCCCCCAACAACGCGCCTCCGGTAAAGGGGCTGCTGGGGTCCACAGCGACGACGCCGACCGTGCTGCCCTGGACGCGCAACGCTTTGGTCAGCTCGTTGACCAGGGTGGATTTACCGCTGCCGGGAGCACCGGTCACGCCGACGATGTGAGCCTGACCAGTATGGGGGTAGAGAGTGGCGAGGGCAACGCGGGCGTCCGCGCCGCCGTCCTCGATCAGCGAGATGAGCCGGGCCAGGGCATAGCGATCGCCGGACAAAGCCCCGGTCGTCAGGTCTGCGTCAGTCATCGGCCAGTTGTTGACGGATGAAATCGGCCACCGCCTGAGTGCTGGCACCGGGGCCAAATATGCCCGCCACGCCCATCTCCTCAAGCGTTTGGACATCCTGGTCGGGGATGATACCGCCGACGAAAACCCGCACGTGCCCCAATCCGGCCTTGCCGAGTTCCTGGATGATCCGGGGAACCAGCGTCATGTGCGCCCCCGAAAGAATGCTCACGCCAACAGCGTCCACGTCCTCCTGCAGAGCCGATTCTGCGATCATCTCCGGGGTCTGACGCAGGCCGGTGTAGATGACCTCCATCCCGGCGTCTCGCAATGCACGGGCGATGACCTTGGCGCCCCGGTCGTGGCCGTCGAGGCCGGGCTTGGCGATCAAAATACGTAGTTGCTTGCCCATCAGGCTTTACTCCTCAATCAAAAATCGTTATCTGCCAGGGCAGATTATACAACGTTTCACGCCAGTTGGGAAGCCGTGACGCAGCACGTTGCAGTTACAGCGTGCAAACGCCTCAGAAAAGACAGTTGCTCGTCATCTCGCTTGTGCTATAATACACTAAAATTTCGGGTAACTTGCTTTCCATAGCACGAGGTTGAGATATGCCCAAGAGAGGCAGGCAGGAAGAGAAAACCTATATCCTGATGCCAGTGACGCATTACGAAGCAGCAGAGGGAGCTTACGGAGATGTATACCGCCCGCTCACTAAGAAGGAAGCCAAACAAAAGATACAAATCAAACTGCTCTGGCTGCTTCTTGTGTTCGCATGTATCGTTTTCGGAATCACATTCACAGTAGGACGTGCCCTCTGGGAAACCAGGAAGCAGGCAACAGTGACAGGACATCCCCCGTTGCGCGTGCTTTCTGTACATTATTGTCTGGGAGAAGCGTCACAATTAGCCCAACAATGGCGCAGCAACGCAGAGCTTGTTCAAATTCGAGCCAGGGTCATTGGCCCTAAACAGGACAATCCTCGAAACCTGAAATTCTTTTTCGTCTCCCCGAACAATGACCAGCAAGTGTATCTGGTCAGTTGGTCTCCGGATGGCTGCTCGGGGGAAGAACTTGAGGGCAGAGAGATTATAGAAATAACAGGTCACGACGCCATTGAGTTCAACGAGAGCATGATTGACAGCAAAGAAGCAGCATATATTGGATACCAGAATGGCGGGGACAAGTTCGCCTATCATACAGACGCCAATATGTGGGTCAAGTTGACAAAGAACAGACAAGGAGCAATTGATTCAGAAGTCTGGATAGCACACTTTGAGAGCACAGTGGGCACCCCGGTAGAGATTGTGATTGACCCTTACACCGGCCAAGTCATCAGAACCGAGTAATTCGAGTTCACGAAAACAGACCCATTGTGCAAAGAGAGAACAAAGCGGAGGCGAATCGAAATGAACTATACAGGACACGGCAAGCGACTGAGAATTTTAACCTGGGCCACAGCCGGACTGGCAGCGGCGACGCTCATCTCTGGGATCATAGGCGGCTGTAGCGGCGGTTCGGCGGCGGTCACGCCCACCCCAACCCGCACCTCGGCCCCAACGGCCACCCCGCTCCCGACCGATACGCCCTTGCCCACCCCCACCCCAACGCCAGAATTCACCCCCACCCCCACCCCCTGGCCCGAAAACGTCAACCCGCTCACCGGTGAAGTAGTGGCAGACGCGAGCGTGTTGGAGCGGGTTCCGGTGGCGATCAAGATTTCCAACTGGCCGGGCCAGTACGTGCGCCCTCAGTCAGGCATCAACAGCGCCGACCTGATCTTTGAGCATTACAACGAAGGCTGGTTCGCCAGCCGCTGGACGGCCATTTACCTGGGAAAAGACCCGGAGCGAGTTGGGCCAGTGCGCAGCGGGCGGTTGATCGATCTGCACATCCCGGCGATCTACAAGGCGGTGCTGGCATGCTCCGGCTTTAGTAACGGCGTGCTGGACCTGGTCAAAAAATCGGATCTCTACCCCGACCGGGTGGCCTCGCCCAGCGTCGGTGTGGGGGAGCCGGTCTTTTACCGCGATTTCAGCCGCGACGTGCCGCTGGAGCACACGATGTACACCAGCCCGGCCCTGGTGCGTGACTGGGCCACAGAGCACGGCGTGAGCGGGCGGCAGGATTTGGGGGGAATGCTGTTCTCCGACAAACCAACGGTGGAGGGAAACACGGGAACGTATCTCCTGGTCCCATACCGCAGCCTGGACGCCGAATGGCGCTACGACGAAACCAGCGGCCGCTACCTGCGCTGGTCGGACGGGGATCCGCACACCGACGCGCTCACCGGCGAGCAACTCAACGTGGCGAACGTGGTGGTGCTCTACGTGCCGGAATGGGACACAGACATCGTCGAGGAGCCTCACAGCGGGGCGCTCTCAATCGAGTTCGCGCTCTGGTACTCGAACCGCGCCATCATTTTCCGCGACGGGATACAGATCGAGGCGTTCTGGCAGCACTGGGAGCGGGAAGATATGTTGACCCTGACGGACGAGGATGGTAATGCGATCCCGTTAAAGGTCGGCAACACATTTTTCGAGGTGATTCCGGCAGAAGGGCTAGAGATCGTCACCGAGCCGTAGGGCAAGCTGGCAATCTCTGCCGGACGCAGACAAACGCAGATAACGCAGACCCCACTCCGTAGGGCAAGCTGGTAGCTTGCC
>CAYNVC010000159.1:4006-6552 GCA_964400615.1 uncultured Anaerolineales bacterium
CAGACAAACGCAGATAACGCAGACCCCACTCCGTAGGGCAAGCTGGTAGCTTGCCTACTTGCTCTACTCGAATTCCTCCACCTGGTATGTGTACACGTCGAGGCCGGGCTGGCGATAGGCGTCGGCGGGCAGGTAGGCTTTCAGGCACAAGTGCTCTAAAAATTGGTGCGGGTCGGGGAGTTTTTCCCACACCTGGGGCAGAAACGTGGCCCGGTTCCAGCCCCGTTCGATGACCACGCCATCCACTCCGGGGCGCAATTTGGCGATCAGGTCGTCGGGGCCATCGTAGGCCAACGGCTGCGGGACGCTCAACACCGAGATTTCGATGTGCAAGCCCTCCAACTCTGGCGGGGTAACAGGCGGGAAACGGGGGTCGTGAAAAGCCGCACTGACGGCGTTCTCCCGCACATCCACAATCAGCGGGCGGCGCGGTTCGAGCGAGCCGATGCAGCCCCGCAACTGCCCCCGTCCTTTGGTCAACGTGACAAAGCTGGCCCCGTCACGCCGCAAATTCTCAGTCGCGCCATCCAGGTCTATCGCGGGCAACTCCTGGCCGTTGACCGCCCGTGCAATCGTCTCCCGCGCCAGGGTCAAAAGCGTCTGCCGTTCTTGAGGAGTGAGTGACATTTTGTCCCCCCTTTCAAGCGGTATAAGCGAGCGAACCGTAACCCACGACCCGCATCCTGTCGCCCGCCGTGTCACCAGAATTGCGATAGTCCAGCAAGTACGGCTGCCATCCCTTGCGGCGGGCGACACCCATCAGAGCCACCACGGGGGCGCGCCCGCAGGCCTCACCTCGCAATGCCTCCGCCTCATCACCCGCCAACACCGCATCCAAAAAAGAGTGATCCAGTTGTCTGGCCCGGTCGTAAGGGTAAAAGTGGCTCAAGTCGCTGGAAACGACGAGCAGATCATCCTCACCGAGATGCGCGGCCAACTCGGCGGCCACGTCAGGCGGGTTCACGTCTCCGAACAACATCGGAACCAGATCAAAGCTCTCCAGCGCCACTTGCAGGAAAGGCAATTGAACCTCGAGCGAGTGTTCAGGGACGTGGGCCTCCGGGGCGCTGGTGTAGAGCGCCGAACGGGCCAGCATCTCGGCAACCCTGGCGACGGCGACGGGAACGTCCCCCAGCGGGGTACGAAAGGCGGCATAGTTCCCCAACGCCACGCCGCCAAAGTAGGCCCGGTGAGAGGGCCCGAGCAAAAAGACAGTCCATTTCTTGCGCGGGAGCGTCGTCAGTGCGCGGAAGGAATATCCGGCCGTGGGGCCAGAGTAGATGTACCCGGCGTGCGGAGTGACGACGGCGCGCACGTCACCCAGGTTTTCCGGCAGCACCGCTTCCGCGATGTACTTTTCAACGTTACGCCGCAATACGTTCGGGTCGCCGGGATAAAACTGCCCGGCGACGGCAGGCCGACGAACGGTCAAAATGGACATCACACACCTCCCTGCTCGACATTTCTACTCCCACACCCCAGCAACAGCCTCCCCGCACCGGGGACACACACCGCGTTTGCTCCACGACTCGCGCACGTTGTACCAATGGCGCTGGATCAGCTTTTGCCCACACGCCGGACAATAGGTGCTCTCCCGATCCGCATCCATCACGTTGCCCACGTAGACATAGTGCAGCCCGGCTTCTTTGCCAATCTCGTAGGCGCGGGCCAGCGATTGCTGCGAGGTGCGCGGACGGTCGCGCATCTCGTAATCGGGATGGAACGCGGTGACGTGCCAGACCAAATCCGGGCTGACCCCCGCCAGCCAGGCCGCCATCGCCCGCAGTTCCTCCTCGGAATCGTTGAGGCCGGGAATCAGCAGCGTGGTGATCTCGATCCAGATACCGGTCTCGCGGGCGATGTGGGCAATGTTCCGCTTGACCGGCTCCAAACGCGCCTGGCAGTGGTCGCGGTAGAACGTGTCCGTGAACGCCTTGAGATCCACGTTGATGCCGTCCAGATACGGCTCGATCATATCCAGCGCCTCCCTCGACATGTAGCCGTTGGAGACGTAGACGTTCTTGATGCCGTGCTCGTGGGCCAGTTTCGCAGTGTCGTAAGTGTACTCGAAAAAGACGGTCGGCTCGTTGTAGGTGTAGGCAATGATCGGGATGTCGTTCTGGCGGCAGGTCTCGACGAGCGCCTGGGGGGTGGCCTGTTGTCCCAGGTAATCCAGCTGATCGTCGAAATCGCGGGCCTGGGACATTTGCCAGTTTTGGCAAAAAGGGCAACGAAAGTTACAGCCGTAGGTGCCGATAGAGAGGGCGTCGCTGCCGGGCATAAAGTGGAAGAGGGGTTTCTTCTCGATTGGATCCACGTGAACGGCGACAGCCTCCCCGTAGACGACCAGGTAAAGCGTCCCATCCACGTTGCGGTGTATGCCGCATTTGCCCGCCTCCCCCGGTTCGACGGCGCAAAAGTGCTCACAGATCCGGCACTGGACGACGCCATTGGAGAGCGGTTTAGCGAGATAGGCTTCCTTGCGCATCGGGGTTCCTCCTCACCTGCATTATAGCACAAAAACAACGTCCGGTGTACTAGGTCAA
>CAYNVC010000160.1:0-6549 GCA_964400615.1 uncultured Anaerolineales bacterium
GCCGCACCCGGACTCGCCACCAGTATGACAGCATTTCCTCGAGAGTGTAAAGCGCCGCACTCAAGCTATCGAAACTGGATTTGCCGGAGCGCCGGGGAAAGTACTCGATGGGAATTTCGACGATCTTGTACCCGCAGCGCACCGCTTCTGCCAACAGTTCACCATCAATAAAGACCGAGCCAGCGCTCAAATGAACGCGCTGCAATATCTCGCGCCTTAATAACTTGAACGAAAAATTTACATCCCGCACCCTAATACCAAACAAAAAACGACACAGCAAGTTATAGACCTTTGAGTAGACAAAGCGCCGCCAGGTATCATACCGTTTGATCCGGTATCCCGCCACCAGGTCTACCTCAGGTCCAATGAGGGCCAGCGCCCGCTCGATCTCGCGTAAATCTACCGGCTCGTCACAGTCTGTATAAAAGACCAACTCTTTCGTGGCGCTTTCCAGACCAGTACGTAGAGCAGCGCCATATCCCATATTCCGCGGATGGTGAACCACCCGCACTTGCGGGTGCTGGTGCGCCAGTTCATCGGCGATTCGCTCAGACCCATCGCTGCTGGCGTCGTCTACGATTATCACTTCATAATCGGGAACCAGAGACTCTAAAACATTGAGCGCTTTGCCAGTCATCCGCGCCACCGTCTCTTTCTCGTTGTACATTGGAAAGAACAAAGTTAGGCTCGTTGTTGTTCCCACAATTCACCTTTCTGTGGCCGAAAAACCAACCGGGTTTGCCATCTCGGACTTAGTATAGCACAACCGATATCAAGAATCAAGTAGGACACAGGTACCAGCAACGGTACGCATCGAACCCGGATTTTGACATATCTTGGCCAATGAGCTATACTTGAACTGGTATGTCGAGTGATTACACCAAATGGAATTGGCTATGAATAACTTTTTCAAACTCTATCCGCGTTATACCCGGACAATAATTGTTAGCGGCATACTTGTGGCTGCCCTGGCTATTCGTGACGTGATCCCAATGGGGGATGACCGACGAGACGTGTTCCACGGGTTGCCTTTTGTGCATCCTTTATGACACCCTATGCCGCAACGGCGAACATGACACTGATTGCCGTGCGTTATCAAAAGATCGCCCTGATCATATGGATCGTCATGTGGGTACATGTAGGAATCGGTGTGCGCTCAGCACTATTTTAGAATTCGAGTCTGGCAAATTTGGATTTTCAGGTATGCGGCACAATTTACAGGAGAGATAAAATGACCATCAAACTAACCTGGTACGGACACGCTGTCTTTGGGCTGAACGTTGGAGGAACGCACATCCTGGTGGACCCGTTCCTCACCGGCAACGAGATGGCCCCCGTCTCAGCAGATGAGGTGCCGGCCGATTACATCCTCATCACCCACGGGCACGGCGACCACGTGGGAGACGCGGTCGCCATCGCCAAACGCACCGGGGCGCAGTGCATTTCCAATTTTGAGATTTGCAACTGGCTCCAGGCCCAGGGCGTGAGCAACGTCCACCCGCAACACATCGGCGGCGGGTTCCACTACCCGTTCGGTTACCTCAAGCTGACCATCGCCCATCACGGCTCCGCCCTGCCCGACGGCTCCTACGGCGGCAATCCCAGCGGTCTGCTGCTGAGCGCCGAGGGCAAGAAAATCTACCTGGCCGGCGACACCGGACTTTTCAGCAGTATGCGGCTGATTGGGGAAGAAGGGATTGACCTGGCGGCGTTGCCCATCGGAGATAATTTTACCATGGGGCCAGATGACGCGCTGCGAGCGGTCAAACTGATCGAGCCGCGCATCGTCATCCCCATCCATTACGACACGTTCGACGTCATCACCCAAGACCCCGTTGCGTGGGCCGAACGGGTGCGGGCCGAGACGTCCACCGAGCCGGTCGTGCTCAAGCCGGGCGCGAGCTACGAATTATAATGGACGCCCCATTCATCACCCGGACAATCGAGATTTTGGAGACCGACCCCGACTTTTTTGTGCCGCTCAAAAAATTGTGGCTGATGCTCCAGGGAGAAGGGCTGGCTCTCGACATTGAGATGGATGACCTGGGTCGCATGCTGCGGGAGGACGAACGGTTCGAGTTCACCGCCGGCGTAGACCACGCGCAAGGGTTCGACGACACACCAGAACTCGCGGACGAGATGAGGCAAGAGATGGAAATGCTCGGCTTTTACAGTGGCGAGCGCGTCAAATTGGCCTCCCGTGAGATCAAGGCCGAGGATATCTTTGCCGCCATGTCCCGCAGCATGACCAGGATGAACGAGGCGCTTCAAGGCGCGTGGGACGCACGCCCTGAGGGAGATCAAGAGATCGAGGATCAACTCATAGACATACTATCCATCGGCCAAAAATTGGAGCGTGAGATGGAGAACCTCGTCGCGCAGCGAGAAAACAAAGAGTGAGCTTGCTCCTGCCAATTCCGGCTAAGGAGAGAGTACATTTATGGAAACTCTGACCGTCATCTTGTTGTCCGTGCTGATCTTTTCGGTGTGGGGCCTCATCGCGGCCATCGTCTGGCGGAGCCGCGACCCCCAAGGCGGCGAGCAGATCGTCGCTTTGCAGGTAGAGATGAAAGCATTGCGCGACCAGGTCGGCCAGAACCTGGGGACGATGACCCAGCAGGTGGCCGTGTTTGGCAGCGTGCAGGAGGGAATCGGCAAAGTCACCGAGGCGACCAACCAGATACTGGCCCTGGGTCAGGACATTGCCTCCCTGCAAGATATTTTGCGTGCCCCCAAGCCGCGCGGGGGACTGGGCGAGATTATGCTGGGCAATCTCCTGGCCCAGGTCCTGCCGAACGGGCATTACCGGCTCCAGTATGCCTTCGACGACGGCACACGGGTGGACGCTGCCATTCTGTTGGCCGACCACATCGTTCCCATAGATTCCAAGTTCCCGCTGGAGAATTTTCAGCGCGTGCTGGACGCCGCCGACGACAAGGGGCGCTCGTCGGCCCGCAGGGCGTTCGTCCGCGACGTGAAAAAGCGGGTGGACGAGACAGCCAAGTACATTCGCCCAGACGCGGGGACGTTCGAGTTCGCCATGATGTACATCCCCGCCGAAAATGTCTACTACGAGGTGCTCAACGCCACCGATCTGTTCGAGTACGCGCTCAGCCAGCACGTCATCCCCGTCTCGCCCAACTCGTTTTTTGCTTACCTGAACGTCATTGTCTTTGGACTGCGCGGGCTGGATATCGAGGAAAAGGCCCGCCTGCTGCTGGGCCAACTCTCCCGGCTGCGGAAAGATTTTGGGGACATCCACGCCGCCTACGACACGCTCGGCAACCACATCACCCACGCCCAGGCCAAGTACAACGAGGTGGAGGTCAAACTGGGCCGCTTTGGCGAGAGGCTGACCGACGTGGCGACCGGGGCGGCGCTGCCGGGAGATGGCGCACCATCATCGGCGCTGCCGGGGGCGTGAGGTGGCCGCTCGCCTTCTCCTCACCCCCGCCGGAGGGGGCAAGACCAGCCACGTGATTGCCCGCATCCGCGGGCTGCCGCCGCTCGCGCCAGCGCGGGTCATTCTGCCGGGCCGGTTGCAGGCCGTATCGTTTCGGCAGCGGCTGGCGCGGGCCGGAGGGGCGCTGGCGGTCGAGGTGCAGACCTTTTACGATCTCTACTCCGACCTGCTGGCCCTTTCCGGCGGGGAGGTGGGGCTGGCGCGATTGCCGACCCCGGCCCGGCGGCGGTTGCTCCGTCACCTGGTGGCCCGCTCGTGCGACGCCGGTCAGTTGCCGTACTATGCCCCACTGCGCGACGCTCCCGGCTTTGCCCGTCTCTTGGGAGGGCTGTTCGAGGAACTGAAACGCGCCCGCGTCCTGCCGGAGGATTTCGAGGCCGCGACCGCCGACCGCGAGCCACGCCTGCACGAGTTGGCCCATCTCTACACCGCCTATCAAGAGTGGTTGATCGAGACCGGTTGGGCCGACGCCGAGGGGCAGGGCTGGCTGGCGGCTCTGGCGCTGGAGCGCGACCCGACCCTGCTCTCCGACCTGGCGCTGTTGGCGGTGGACGGTTTCGACGAGTTCAACCCTACCCAACTGGCTGTCCTGCGCCTGCTGGCCGACCGGGCCGGGGAGACCATCGTCACACTGACCGGCAGCCTCGACCGCCCCGACCGCCTGGCCCACCGTCGCTCTGCCCGCGCCCGCGCTGCCCTTGCCGCAATGTTGCCGCTGGAATCTGGGCCGCCACCGCCTGCTCCTCCTCCCGTTCCCGCATCGCTTGCCCACCTGGAGAAAAACCTGTTCGAGTTGCACGCAGCACCCACCCCCGCCGGCGACGCGGTGACGTTCCTCGAAGCCCAGACCCGCGCCGCCGAGGCCCGCGAGGCGCTGCGCTGGCTCAAAGCGCGGATCGTCCGCGACCGGGTTCCGCCCTCCAACACGGCCATCGTCGCGCGGGACGTGGCTCCCTACTGCCCCTTCCTGGAGGAGGTCGCCGCCGAGTTCGGAATCCCGCTCCGTTTTGCCTCCGCCGCCCCGCTGCGGGCCAACCCGGCGGTCGCCGCGCTGCTGAATTTGCTCTCGCTGCCGCTCGAGACGGTGAATTGGGCGCCGCGCGCCCTGCTCGACGCGCTGACCAGCCCATATTTCGACTGGGCCGCCTGCGGCCTGTTGCCCGGCGACGCCGACCGGCTGGGAGACGTGGCACGGGCCGGGCAGGTCGTGGCCGGGCTGGATCAATGGCGCGAATCCTTCCGCCGCCTGGCCGACCGCGCCGCAGGAACGGCGGAGAAAATCGAGGACCAAGAGGGGGTGTCCCCGCGCCGTCCGCCCGCCGGCGCCGACCTGGAGCGCCTGGAATCCGCCTTTGAGGATTTGGTGAGCAGAGTCACGCCGCCGCCCTCCGCTGCGCTGCGCGAACGGGTCGCCTGGGTTGAATCACTCCTCGTCGAGCACCCGGCCCTGTCGCCTGATGCGCTCCATCTGGACGTTGACCCCGCCACCGGACGGGATAGGGCGGCGCTGGACGCCTTTCGAGACGTCCTCCACGGCCTGCTGCTGGCGGAATCCGTGATCGAGGAAGGGCGGAGCGGAGACCATCGCTACGGCGCGTTCCTGGCCGAGCTGGCCCAGGCCATTGACGAGGCGACGTATCCCCCTCCGTTCCGGCGGGAAGCGCTCCTCGTCGCTTCGGTGATGGAGGTGCGCGGTCTGACGTTCGACTCGGTCGCCCTGCTGGGGCTGGCCGAGGGGGACTTTCCCCACGCCGAGCAGGAGGACGTCCTGCTGCGCGAGTCCGACCGGACGCTGCTGGTCGGGCGGGGGCTGCCCCTGGAGCCGCGTCTGCGCGGGGACGAGCCGGCCCTGTTCTACCAGGCCGTCACCCGCGCCCGCCGCCGCTTGCTACTCTGCCGCCCCTACCTGGCCGACGATGGTCAGCCGTGGGAACCATCACCTTACTGGGACGCCGCGCTGGGGCTATTCGCGGGAGCGAATGTCCTCCACGTGCGTCCCGCCGACCCGCTGCGCGATCCCGCCTCACCGCAGGAGAGCGCCATCCCTGCCCCTCCGCCGCGCTCGGAAGCGGGAGACCTGACGGCGTTGACGGAGCGGCTGGCGGAGCGATTCGGCCCCGCCCAACCCTGGTCGAGCAGCCGGTTGGAGACATACGCCAAATGCCCGTTTTACTTTTGGGCCGCCTACGGGATGCGCCTGGAACCGCGCGAGCTGCCCCAGATCGGTTTCGACGTGCTGATCCTCGGCTCGATCTATCACCTGATCCTGGAACGGCTCTACCGGCGCGTGCCGGACGGCGACCCCGACCGGCTGCGGGCCGAGCTGGATGGGGTGGCCCAGGAGGTCTACGATTCGGCCCCCAACGACTATGGCTTCCGTCCCACGCCGCTGTGGGAACGGCAGCAGGAGGAACTGACCCAGGTGTTGTGCCGCACGCTAGAGGCGCTGATCGAGATCGCGGGCGACTACAAACCGACCGCCCCTGAGCTGGCGTTTGGGCTAAAGGGGAAGCAGCCGTTGGTTCTTGGGGAGGGGCGAGACTTGCAGTTGCGCGGCTACATCGACCGGGTTGACCGCGCTCCGGATGGGCGGCTGCGCATCATTGACTACAAGGCCGGCTCGACCTCCATCTCGGCGCGGGACCTGACCGAGGGGCGTCGTCTGCAATTGCCTCTCTATGCCCTGGCCGCCGAACGGGCGCTGGGGGCTAAAGTCGCCAGCGGATTCTACTGGCACATCGGCTCCGCCCGCCCCAGCAGCCTCAAACTGGAAAAATACCAGGGAGGTGTGCCCGGAGCTATTGAGATGGCGGTAGGCCACGCCCTGCGGATCGTCACCGCGGTCCGCGCCGGACACTTTGCCCCCACGTCCCCCGATAGCGGATGTCCCCCCTTTTGCCCGGCGGCCGCCTTCTGCGAGCAGTACAAACCCCGCTCGTGGTGACGTTCTCTCGAAAACACGTTGACAGCGAACGTGCATCGGGTTATACTGTAATTGAGGCTGGCTCAGTTCTACGGAGGCAAAATGAAAATGCTCAAGTTACCGATAGGCATACAGGCGTTCGAGGTGATGCGGGAGCGGGGGT
>CAYNVC010000161.1:0-6508 GCA_964400615.1 uncultured Anaerolineales bacterium
GGAAATCCGTGTTCTCAGAACACAGATGAGCAGGATTTGCGGATTCGATGATCCGATAATCCTGTAAATCCGTGTTCTCACACGGATGGGCAGGATTTACGGATCCGATGCCCTCTCCTCCCCCTCACGAAAGTGGCCGGCCCGGCGGTTGACCGGACCGGCCATCCTCTCCTACGCCTGGCGCGTCATCTGAGCGCCGCACTTGGGGCATCTTTTCTGGTAGCAAGGCACGCCTACTGTGTGCGGCTCCCGGTGCCCGCAGCTGGGGCAAACGCAATCGCCGCCCGGCCCGGCGGCGAATCCGCCGCCCATCCGGCCCGGCCCGCGTCCGCCGCCGCGACCTGCACCGCCGCCAGCACCTCTACCACTGCCTCCACGACCTCGACCCATTTTACTTACCTCCTTTGTCGGGTACAAACCCGACCTACTCGAATTGAATCTCCACCTCCGGCGGACGTGCCAGCGTGTTGAGCAGCGTGACGTGTCTCGCCACGCCGAGCAACCGCTGTTTGACCTCCTCCGGCGGTTCCGGTTTGATGTGCAACGTCGCCCGCACGTCACCGACGCGGCGCGGGCGGGCCAGTTCCTCGTATTCGACCTCGACGCTGAGTTGATCGAACGGAATCTCGCGCAGCCGGCACGAATTTGTCACAAACTCGAGGATGCAGGCTCCCAGCGCGGCGGCGAACAATTGCGGTGCGCTCATCGCCGTACCACCGCCGCCGTCCTCCGGCGCGGCGTCAACCACCACCGCGTGATTCCCGCCCGTCGCCACAAAACGCAGGCCGTACACGTGCTGTACCCTGAGCTTCATCTCACTCCCTCCATCAGAACACGGTCATCTTTGGAACGCGGCCATCTTGGCCGCATGATGCGGGCAGGATGCCCGCGTTCCGGCGTGAACGTCCGCATTTGGAACACGGTCGTTTTTGGAACGCGGCCATCTTGGCCGCATGCGGGCAGGATGCCCGCGATCCGACGTGAACGTCCGCGTTCCGGCGTGAACTAGCGCATAATCACCCGTCCCACACCGGCGGGGACAAAATCCGCGCCAAACGCCTCCGCAAACATCTGCCGCGCCAGGTCGCCCGTGCAATGGCACGGCGCGACCTGCCGCACGCCCAACTGCTCGAAATCGGCGATGATGGACTCGATCTGGGCGCGGCTCGCGCTCCCCAGGTGAAAACCGCCCATAACCAACGCCACCTGGCCCCCCACGCTCTCTTTTGCCCGGCGCACCAGGTTCACCACCCCCGGATGGGCGCAGCCGGTGACGACGACCAACCCCTCTCCGGTCTCCACCACCAGCGCTTCCTCGACGATGCCCGTCCCCATCTCGCCGGTGGTAAAGAGGCCGGGGATGATCTCTTGCGGCCCGGTCACATCCACCAGTTCTGTGCGGGCACGGATACTTTCTTTGAACGAGGCCGGGAACGCCTCCGGCGCGTAGACCGTCGGCCTGATCCCCGTATCCAACAGCCCCGCCAGCCCGCCGGTGTGGTCGCCGTGGACGTGGGAGAGCACGATCACGTCAATTGCCTGCGGGTCAATCCCCAATTGCGCCATGTTGCCCAGCAGCGTCGGCGCGTCGGCCCCGGTGTCGAATAGCACCGTCCCCGCCTCCGTCTCCACCAGACAGGCGAACCCCCAGCCGGTTTGCAGCGCCGGGTCGTATGCGTTGTTATCGTAGAGAATGGTCCAAGTCGCCACTTGTACCTCCTCCGTCGGGGTCAGCGTCGGCTCCGGCGTGGCGGTGGGCGCTGGTGTGGCCGTCCGGGTCGCGGTCGGCGCGGGCGACGGCGTCGGTGTGGGTAGCGGCCTCTGCTCCACCTGCCCGCACCCCGCCAGCAGCAGGCCCAGCGCCAGCAACGACGGCCACCTCACCGGCCCCGTCTGCGGCGTCTGACCTGCCGCCCCCCGCCCCTCCCCTCTCCGGCTGGTGACGGGGGTTCCGCCCCCCCCCCCCCCCCCCGCCGGGGGGGGGGACCGTCCCCGCCCCAATTTCGCCTCCGCCCGCGGGCCCCCGGCCCCCGTCCGCGTGGGGGAACTGTCCCCGCCCAATCTCCGCATCAGCCAGCGGCCCACGGCCCGCGCCAACCCGCCGGCGGCCCGCATCAGCAGCCCCGTTCCCGCGACGGCGACCGCTGCCCCGGCCGTCTCCACCAATGGGCTGGGGCGGTAGAGTGTGGGGGCGGGCCGCTCCGGGGCGAGGACGATCTCGCCCTGAACCACGGGCTGGATGGCGTCCACGGGGCACACGCTCACGCAAGCGCCGCAGCCCGTACATCTCTCCTGGTCAACCCGCGCCTTGCCCTCCAGCAGGGAGATGGCGTCCGTCGGGCACGCGCTCACGCACGCGCCGCAGCCCGTACAGCGGGCCTCGTCTACCCACACCGTTTGCACGGCGCTCATCTCAACTTCCTCGTATAAAACTTGAACCCATCGTACTCGGCCTCGACCAGTTGCCCCCGCGCGACCATCTCGCGCACCACGGGCCAATCAGCGCCCGCCCGCGCCAGGAACTCGTCCACCGCCTCCTCCCGCATTGGGTGGACGGAGGTGATGCTCAACAAATCCTCCTCCACGTTACCGGTAAAGGCGAACTCGTTCCCCTCGTAGCCGATCAGGTACTCGACCTGCGCCGCGCTCCCGCTGAAAATCTGGTGGGCGCGGACGATTGTTCCCTCGTCGGGCGGGCGCACCCACTCTTCCGCCGGCGGCCTGGTCGGGATGGAGAGATAAGCCACGGCCGGCTGCAACCGGCCCACAAAGTTGGCGGTCTCGCTCAAAAGTGCGTCGTCGTCGTTGACCCCCGCGACGAGCATTGTTTCCGTCACCAGCTTTCCGGTGTAGACGGAGGCGAATTCGAGCAGCCCGTCCAGAATCGCCCTCAGTTTCAACGCGCCGTGAGGCCGGTCGACCCGACGCCAGACCTCCTCCCGCGTGGCGTCCACTTTGACCGAGACCCAATCCGACTGCGCCAGCGCCGCCCGCACGTCGGCGTGCCAGACGAGCGAACTGTTGGTGATGACGGCGATCTTGACCCCCAGCGGGCGCAGCGACTCGATCTCGCGCCCCAGGTTAACGTCCAGCGTCGGCTCGCCGTCGGGCACAAAGGTGAGGTAATCAACCGGCTCCCCGGCCGCCCGCGCCTGGGCGACTTTTTCCCCGACGACCTGCGCGACCTGCTCCGGCTCGTAGAACGGTTGCCGCTCCACCTGCATCTTGATGGTGCGCCCCAACTGGCAGTAGACGCAGGAATAGGTGCAGATTTTGGGCGGGATGTTGTTGACTCCCAAACTGCGCCCCAGTCTCCTGGATGGAACCGGCCCAAAAGCAATCATAGTTCGACCTCTCCTCGTCTAACGAAAGAACGCCGCATCCCCCACGTGAAACCCAAAAGCGTCACGCGCCTTGGCGACGCAGCAGGGGTGCATGGGCGGCAACTCGTCCGTGGGGCCAAAGTAGCGATACCCCAAAATCTCGTCCATGTCCGGCTCCGGCCGCCCTCCGACCACGCGACACTCGAAAAAGTTGATCACCGGCTGCACCCGGTCGCCGTTGGGGTAAGAGATGGCGTACTCTGGGCCGGAATAGACACCGATCAGCGCGACCGGCTCGACCTCCAGGCCGATCTCTTCGCGCACCTCCCGCACCACCGTCTCGGCGGCCCGTTCGCCCGGATCCATCGCGCCGCCGGGAAAGCTCCACAGGTCATCCCCGTCACCGCGCCGCAGGAGCAGGATGCGGCCCGCCCCATCCCTGATGCAGGCCGCCGCAGCGGGGGAGAGCAACAGATCGTGCCCCACGCACTCGCGCAGGCGGGCAAAATAACCACTCATGCCCATCGCGTCCCTCTATCCTCCCCGCCCGACGGTGGGGATGACCTGGGGCCGTTCGCCCTGCCGGCGTCGCTCCACCAGAGCGTATATCTCGTCGAACGTTTCGGCCAGCCCGACCATCGAGTCGGAGAGCGAAGCGACGCCGGTCAACACCGGCTGGAACCGGGAGTTGTCCCTCATCCGCACGAAATTGGGGCTACCTCGCCGGCCCAGGACGACGTCACAATCCGCAAATATATCGGAGGCCACCGCCAGTTTTTTGGGATCACCGTGCACGCCCTCTTCCTCTTCGGGCGATGTGTTGGCCCTCTTCTCTACCAGGAGCGATCTGCCGTCCTCGAAGAGATCGAAAATGTAAAAGTCCTGCGCCGTACCCATGTGATCCGGTATGATATTTGCGCCGTCGTTCGAGCCGGCGACAATTCTCAGTTTTCTCACGTCTCCCCTCTCTTATATCGTCCGTCCGGCCTCGAACCCCTCGTAGATGGCTTCCAGCGCCTCGCGCGGTTCCAGGCAATCGCCAACCACATAGACCCCCGGCCGGTTCGCCAGACCACCGATCAGCGATTGGTCGGCTCGCAACCCCATGGCGATGATCACCGTCTCGGCCTGGAAGCGCAGTTCTGGCGCATCATCCTGCTGGGGCCAGGGCCGGGCGACGACGGTGGTCTGCCCCTGCTCGTCGGTCTCGAAGCGGACCACCTCCACGCCGGTGCGCACGTCCACCCCCGTGTCATCCAAATGTCGCAGGAGGAGCGTCCGGGCCAACGGGTCCAGTTTTTTGCCGATTTCGGGCCGGCGCTTGACCACGGTGCACTGTACGCCGCGCCGCGCCAGATACTCGGCCGTCTCCATCCCCGTCGTTCCCGCGCCGACGATGAAAGCGGTGTCCGTTGTCACCTTGACCTTGCCGTCGAGCAAATCGTAAGCCGTCATCCAGTTGGTTTCTTCCAGGCCGGGGAAGGGCGGCACGACCGGTCGAGCGCCGGTCGCCACCACGACCGCGTCTGGAGCCTCGGCCTCCACCAGTTCCGGCGTCACCGGACTGTTCAGACGCACGTCCACGCCGGTGCGCTCCAATTGCACCTGCTGGTAGCGGATCAGGTCGGCGAACTCGTCCTTGTACGGTACCTGCACCGCCTCGCGGAAGTGGCCGCCCAATTGATCGTCCCGCTCGTACAGAGTGACGTGGTGGCCCCGCTGGGCGGCGATGATGGCGGCCTCCATCCCGCCCGGCCCGCCGCCGACCACCATCACCTGGCGCGGCTGCTCCGCCGGTGTGATCTGCACCTCGGACTCGCGCCCGGTGAGCGGGTTGAACAGGCAAGAAGTGCCGTGCCCCTGGCGCAACTCGGCCAGACAGCCCTGGTGACAGGCCGCGCAGAGCAGGATACCATCCTCGTCACCGGCCTCTGCCTTGCGCACCCAGTCGGGATCGGCCAAAAATGGCCGCCCCAGCCCGATCCAGTCGGCCTGACCCTGGGCCAGCGCCTGGCGGGCCACGTCGGGGGTGCGGATGCGCCCGGCCACCGCCACCGGAATGGAGACGCGCTCCCGGATACGTCCGGCCATTGGCAGCAGGTTGGCCTTGGGAGTGCCGGTGGGGTAGAGGCAGTAGGGAACCGACTCGCACATTGTGCCGGAGGTGATGCTGAGAGCGTTTACCCCCATCCCCTCCACCAGCGGCGCAATCGCCTCCGCGTCCTCGATTGTCAGCCCGCCCGCGACGTAATCCTGGGCGTTCATGCGCACGACGATGGGAAAGCCCTCCCCCACCGCCTGCCGCACGGCGGCGATGACCTCTTTCCCGAACCGGAGCCGGTTTTCGGGTGAGCCGCCGTACTCGTCACTGCGGTGGTTGGTGTGCGGGGAGAGGAATTGGTGGATCAGATAGCCGTGGCTAAAGGGGATCTCGATGGCGTCGAACCCGGCTGCGCGGACGCGGCGGGCGGCCTGGGCAAAATAGCCCACAAAGACCGGAATCTCGTCCCGGGTCAGCGCACGGGGCGTGACCTTGTTGGCCGGGCAGGGAACGTCGGAGGCGGAGACGCGCTCCCCCTCTGGAACCAGTTTGGGGTGAACCGCCCGCCCGGCGTGGTTGACGTGGGCCATTATCCGCCCCCCGGCGGCGTGGACGGCCCCGGTCAGGCGGCGCAGGCCATCCAGCAAACTGTCGTCGTGGATGCCCAATTGGGTGGGCAACTCGCGCCCGTTGACGTGGACGTAGAGCGGTTCGGTGGTGACGAGACCCGCCCCACCCTCCGCCCGGCGGACGTAAAAAGCGACGTGCCGATCCGTTACCTCGCCCTGCGGCGTGCCGTACCCCAGTTTGACCGTGGTCATCAGCACCCGGTTGGGCAAAGTCAAGTTCGCAATGGTCAATGGTGAAAAAAGTTCTCGGCTCATCTCTGAAACCTCCGGCTTTACATCAATCTGATTGCCTTCAATGGACACGCCACAGCGCACAACCCACAGCCCACGCACATACTCGGATTAGGGTCGGGCATTTCGTAAGGCTCTTCTTGTTTCAGAACTTTGTTGGGGCACGCGAGCACGGCCAGGCATATACCCTCTTCGCACTTTTCCGGCTGGCATACCCCATAATCTACCATCGCTCTCTGCTTGGGCATTGTTCTCGTTCTCCTCCATTCAAACTCCCTGCGTTC
>CAYNVC010000162.1:0-1367 GCA_964400615.1 uncultured Anaerolineales bacterium
TAAAAGATTGAAAGAAATATGCAATCCTTCCAATAATGAAAATGGTGCATCAGTATTTCCTGACATTATCATTCATGAAAGAATGTCACAAGAAAACTATGTTGTAATAGAGGTCAAGAAAACAACAAACAATGAAACAGATGACTGTGACATGCGAAAATTAGAAGCGTTTAGAAACGAACTAGGCTACCAACATGGCCTATTTATTAGATTTAGAGCAGGTACAGAAGATGTTGGTGTTCAGGAAATGATATGGGTATATTAAAAACGCATAACAAGCGCATCCAGCGACGCAAAAAATACGCGGCTGATGCTGGTCGTTGAGCACTGAGTGTAACTTGTTGGATTGATGGACGAACCTGGGTTGGGGAAACGGATCCTCGTCACCGGCGGGCCGGGATTCATCGGGCGGCGTTTGGTGCGCCGTCTGGCGGAAAGCGGGGCGCAGGTGTGGACGACCGGGCTGCCCGGTGAGCCGGCCCCTGCCGGCGCGGCCCAGCACCGGGAACTGGATGTGCGCGACGGCGAGGCCGTCCGGGCGCTGGTCGCCGCAGCCGCACCCGAAATAGTGTTCCACCTGGCAGCGACCGGCGTCACCGACCCCGGAGTGGCCCCGGCCCTGGCGCTGGCGGTGAATGCCGGCGGCACGCTGAATCTGTTGGCGGCGCTGGAGGGACTGCCGGTCGAACGGGTCGTGCTCGCCGGCACCTGTTACGAGTACGGCGCACGGGAGACGGTCGAGGGGTTGGACCCTTTCAACGCTTATGCTGCTTCCAAAGTCGCGGCCTGGGCCTGGGGGAGGATGTACTGGCGGGCGCACGGCCTGCCCGTCGTCACTGCGCGGCCCTTCCAGGTCTACGGGCCGGGGCAGCCGAACCGCACGCTGGTTCCCGCCGCCATTCACGCGGCCCTGGCGGGGGAGGATTTCCCTCTGACCCCCGGCGAGCAGGAGCGGGATTTTATTTACGTGGACGACCTGGTGGACGGGTTGGTGGCAATTGCGGGAGCGCCGGGCATCGCGGGGCAGAGCCTCGACCTGGGGACGGGGCAGGCACACGCCGTGCTCCGCGTGGTGGAGCGCATTTGGGCGCTGACCGGGGCGCGGGGGCGGATATTGCCCGGTGCGCTGCCCTACCGTCCGGGCGTGGTGATGCGCCTGGTCGCTGCCGCCGACCGCACGGCCCGGTTGACCGGCTGGCGGGCGCAGGTGGGGTTGGAGGAGGGACTGCGGCGCACGGTCCAAGAGGTGCAGCGGAAAAGCGGTCTGGCTGGACGCGGGCAAACGCAGATGACGCAGAGCGAGTGTTAGTGGCGTCGCTGCGCAGCATTTTCCGTCAAGCTGGCTGGCAGTGGCCGCCGAGGTGATT
>CAYNVC010000162.1:1467-6397 GCA_964400615.1 uncultured Anaerolineales bacterium
GATCCTGATAGTAACTATGGTGTGACCGTCCCCGATATCCCCGGTTGTTTTTCTGCCGGAGATACTATGGATGATGCACTGACCCAAGCCGTGGAAGCAATCGAGTGTCACATTGAAGGCTTGTTGCTCGATAAGGAACCCATCCCTATGCCCAAGAGCATCGAGTACCATCGAAACAATCCCGACTATACAGAAGGTACGTGGGCGGTGGTGTCAGTAGACCTCTCCAAGCTCTCTGGGAAATCCAAGCGGGTCAACATTACCATTCCCGAAAGACTGTTGACATTGGTGGATCAATATGCATCTCGATATGGGGAAACGAGATCGGGATTCATAGCGCGGGCCGCGATGGAGTTTATTGCTGCTCGCAGTGTAGCCGGAGAGATTGCGTAATAGCGAATTCAAGTCCTGACAGGAAAACCAGGATAGTCTTCTGGCAACGTCGTCTGGAGTTTCCCATAACTATGTCTAAAGCCGCTCTCGCCCGCCAACAAATTCTGGACTCGGTGGCCGCATACTACCGTGCTTTCCATGCCCCGCGTCCGTTTTCCCCCGGCCAGACGCGGGTCAACTATGCCGGCCGGGTCTACGACGAGCGGGAACTGGTCTCGGCTGTGGATGCGGTGCTCGATTTCTGGCTCACCGCCGGGCCACGGGCGGAGGCGTTCGAGGGGGGGCTGGCCCGTTTTCTGGGCTTGGAGCACGCGCTGGCGGTCAACTCTGGTTCCTCGGCCAACCTGGTGGCTTTGACTGCGCTCTGCTCCCGCCGCCTGGAGCGCCCGTTGGGGCCGGGCGACGAGGTGATCACTCCGGCGGTGGGGTTCCCTACCACGGTCGCTCCCATTGTGCAGAACCGGCTCGTTCCGGTGTTCGTGGATTGCGAGTTGGGCACGTATAATTTGGATACGGAGCAGTTGGAACCGGCGCTCTCGGAGCGAACCAGGGCCATTTTCCTGGCGCACACGCTGGGCAATCCGGTCGAGATGGAGCCGGTGATGGATTTCGCCCGGGCGCACGACCTGTACGTCATCGAGGACGTGTGTGACGCGCTGGGGAGCGTTTACGCGGGGCAGATGGTCGGTTCGTTCGGCCACCTGGCGACGTTGAGCTTTTACCCCGCTCACCACATCACCACCGGCGAGGGTGGGGCGGTGGTCACGGACGACCCCCAACTGGCCCGCATCGCCCAGAGTGTGCGGGATTGGGGCCGTGATTGTTATTGCAGCTACGATAGCCCGCCCGGCGGCGCGTGCGGCCATCGCTTCGAGTGGCGCATCCCCGGCCTGGACGAGCCTTACGATCATCGCTATCTGTTCACCGAGATCGGGTACAATCTCAAGATGACCGATTTGCAGGCTGCGGTCGGGCTGGCCCAGTTGGAGAAACTGCCCGCCTTCATCGCCGCCCGTAAGCGTAACTTTGCCCGCCTCTACGAGGGGTTGGAGCCTTACCGGGAATTTTTGATCCTGCCCCGGTGGAGCGAGCGGGCCGATCCGGCCTGGTTTGCCTTTCCCATCACCGTCCGCCCAGGTGCGCCGTTTGGCCGCCGCGAGATGGTCACTTTTTTGGAGGAGCGCAACGTCGAGACGCGGCTGCTCTTTGCCGGTAACGTCGTCCGCCAGCCGGGCTACCGCCACATCGAGCACCGCGCCGTCGGCGACCTTTCGAACTCGGACCGCGTCCTGCGCTCTACCTTTTTCATCGGCGTCTACCCGGGCCTGGACGACGACCGTCTGGACTATGTGCTGGAAACATTTCGCCAATTCATCACTCACCATTCGTAATTCGCCATTCGCCATCCATTATTCGCCATTCGCTATTCGCCATTCGTAAATTCGTCATGCAACTATCCATCATCATTTGTGCTTATAACGAGCGACGGACGATCCTAGAGGCCATTCACCAGGCCCAGAACGTCGCTCTCGGTTCCGGCTGGGATAAAGAGATCGTCGTCGTGGATAACTTTTCCACCGACGGCACGCGCGAGTTGCTCCAGGAGTTGGATTTGCCGGGCGTGCGTGTCATCCTGCACCCGCGCAACCTGGGCAAGAGCGCCTCGATCCTGAGTGGCATTAGAGAGGCTCGCGGTGACTATTGTGTGATATTCGACGCCGATCTGGAATACGATGCCGCCGACCTGCCGCGCCTGGTCGCCGCCCTGGTCCCCGGCGAGACCGTGGCCGTCTTTGGCTCCCGCACGCTTGGCGGGCATAGGGTTTACGAGTACGCTCAGAACTATTGGGGAGTGCGCTTGCTCACCGGCCTTGCCAACTTGCTCTTTGGCGGCCACCTGACCGACATTGCTACCGGAACCAAGCTGGTGCGGGTGGACGTGGCTCGCTCGCTGAACCTGAGCGCCCACGACTTTGACCTGGATTTCGACCTGCCGTGCAAGCTGCTCAAGCGGGGTTACGAGATCAAAGAGGTGGCGGTCGCTTATCATCCCCGCACAGCCGCGCAGGGCAAGGGAATTGTGGGGATAAAAGCGTTCCGCACCGGGTTCCGCGTGCTGTGGATTTATCTCCGCGTGCTTTTGGAGAAAAAGGAAAGAGTATGAATATTATCGTCACCGGTTCTATCGCTTTTGATTATTTGATGAGTTTTCCGGGCCGTTTTGCCGAGCACATCCTGCCCGATCAACTGGAACACATCTCGCTGAGCTTTTTGGTGGACGAGATGCGGCGGCAACGGGGCGGCTGCGCGGCCAACATCGCCTATAACCTGGCGCTCCTGGGAGAGCGCCCGCGTCTGATGGGAACCGTGGGGCAGGATTTCGGCGCGTACCGCGCCTGGCTGGAACAGCACGGGGTGGATACCTCCCTCACGCGCGACGAGCCTGATCTGTTCACCGCTTCCTTTTTCGTCAACACCGACCAGGACGGCAACCAGATCGCCAGCTTTTACACCGGCGCGATGGCCCGCGCACGTGACCTCTCGTTTCACGATTTGGACGCGGCTCAAGTGGACATGGTCACAATTTCGCCCAACGACCCGCAGGCGATGGTCAGGTATGCCGCCGAGTGCCGGGAGATGAACATCCCTTACCTTTATGACCCCAGCCAGCAGATCGTCCGCCTCTCCGGCGCGGATTTGCGGGCCGGGTTGGCGGGGTGTGCCCTGCTGGTCGTCAACGAGTACGAGTTTGGGATGTTGGAGGAAAAGACCGGTTTGAGCGCGGACGAGATTCGCGCCGCTCCCGCCCGTGCTTGCGTCGTCACGTTGGGAGGGGAGGGGGCGCGCATCTGGGCCGGCGGCGACGTTTACACCGTCCCTGCCGTTCCCCCGCGCCGCATGGACGATCCAACCGGCGTGGGTGACGCTTTCCGGGCGGGGTTGCTCAAGGGGCTGGCGTTGGGTCTTTCCTGGGACCTGGTGGGCAGGATGGGCGCGTTGTCCGCCACTTACACCCTGGAGCAGCCCGGCCCGCAGAGCCATCACTATACCCCGGCCGAGTTTGTGGCCCGTTTCCGCGAGCACTTCGACGCGGGAGCATTGGCCGGGTTGGCAGATATAGAACAAATCTAAAATCAAGGAGATTGGAATGTCTAAAGAGTACGACGTCAAAGATTTGGACCTGGCCCCCGGTGGCCGGTTGCGCATGGAGTGGGCGGAGCGGGAGATGCCGGTGCTGCGCCTCATCCGCGAACGATTCGAGAAGGAAAAGCCGTTGCAGGGGGTACGCCTCTCCGCTTGCCTGCACGTCACCACCGAGACGGGCAACCTGGCCCGCACTCTGCAAGCGGGTGGGGCTGACTTGGTTATCACTGCCTCTAACCCCCTCTCCACGCAGGACGACGTGGCGGCGGCGTTGGTTTCGTACTATGAAATCCCCGTCTATGCCATCAAGGGGGAGGATAACGAGACTTATTACAAGCATCTCCACGCCGCGATTGACCACCGTCCCCAGATCACGATGGACGACGGGGCCGATCTGGTGAGCACGTTGCACAAAGATCGCAGTGAACTGATCGGCGACGTCATCGGCGGCACCGAGGAGACCACCACTGGTGTCATCCGGCTGCGGGCGATGGCGCACGACGGCGTGTTGCGTTACCCCATCGTCGCCGTCAACGATGCCATGACCAAGCACCTCTTTGACAACCGGTACGGCACGGGACAGTCCACGCTGGACGGGGTCATCCGCGCTACCAACGTGCTCATTGCCGGCAAGACGGTTGTCGTCGGCGGCTATGGTTGGTGCAGCCGGGGTATCTCGATGCGGGCCAAGGGGATGGGCGGCAACGTCATCGTCACCGAGGTTGACCCGCTGCGGGCGCTGGAAGCGGTGATGGACGGCTACCGCGTCATGCCGATGAGCGAGGCCGCGCCGCTGGGCGATATTTTCATCACCTCCACCGGCGACATCAACGTGCTCGACCGGCATCATTTCGAGGTGATGAAGGATGGAGCCATCGTCGCCAACTCGGGCCACTTTAACGTCGAACTCAACATCGAGGCCCTGGGGAAAATGGCGCAGGAACCGCCGCGCCGCGTCCGTCCATCGGTGGACGAGTACGTGCTCTCTGACGGGCGGCGGGTGTATCTGCTGGCCGAGGGGCGGCTGGTCAACCTGGCGGCGGCCGAGGGACACCCCAGCGCGGTGATGGACATGTCCTTTGCCAACCAGGCGCTCAGCGCAGAGTACATGCTGCGCCACGCGGACGAGTTGGAGCGCAAGGTTTACGCCGTGCCGGAGGACATTGACCAGGAGATCGCCCGTATCAAGTTGCAGGCGATGGGCGTGGATATTGACGTGCTGACTGAGGAGCAGCGCAAGTATTTGTCCTCGTGGGAAGCGGGAACGTAATATCTGCGCGGTAGATGTGTTCACGAGGTGCGCCGCACTTGTGCGGCGCACTTTTTTGTTACAGTCCGATGCGGGCAGGATGCCCGCGTTCCATTCGGTGCGGGCAGGATGGTTGTGTTCCGC
>CAYNVC010000163.1:0-1527 GCA_964400615.1 uncultured Anaerolineales bacterium
CTGTTCGACCTGGCGGCGACGCGGATCGAGTTCACCATCCTGCCGGGCCGGCTGCGCGTGATCGCGCCGGAGGCAGGGAAACGAAAGGAGGTCACACCGTGACGCAACAATTACAAACCGACGTCGTCGTGGTTGGCGCGGGGACCAGCGGCTGCTATTTTGCCTGGCGACTGGGCCAGGTCGGGTTCAGCACCATCATCCTCGAAAAACGGGGGCTGGAGGAACTGGGCCAGCACATGGACGTATTTCACATGGACGAGGTGCGCTTTGCCGAGTTCGACCTGCCCTTGCCGGACGGGGACGAGCTGATCGGTTATTACCCCAGCGGCCTGGCCTGGTCGCCCGATATGCAGGTGAGCAACGAGGTCGAGTACGCCTTTTACGTCATGCACAAGCCCAGTTTCCAGCGCCGCATGCAACGGTACGCCCGTGAGGCCGGGAGCGAGATACTGGAACGGGTCGAGGTGGTCGAGCCGCTCATCGAGGACGGGCGCGTCTGCGGTGTGCGGGCGGAGCGGGATGGGGAGCCGTTGGAGGTGCGCGGCCAGATCGTGGTTGACGCTTCCGGCATCAACGGCGCTGTGCGGACGCGGCTGCCGGACGATTTTGGCGTCGAGAACGATCCCATCCGCGACCAGGACACGCTGTTCGTCTGCCTGGAATTTCGGGACGACCTGGGCGCGGGCTACCCGACCGGGCTGAACTTTTACCCGTTCCACAAGGCGTTCTGGAACCCCAGCCGGGGCACGGGCGCGATTCTGGGCATCGGGCAGCCGGGCAGCTACGAATACGCCTGGCAAAAACACCGCGCCTGGCGCGAAGAATACTTTGGCGACCCGGGACGGGTGCTCCAGCGCAAGCAGGGCAAGACCCCCTACCGCCGCTCCCCCTACTCGCTGGTGGGGGATGGATTTATGGTGATGGGGGACGCCGCATTCCAGACCAAACCCTTTTCCGGCGAGGGAGTCACTTCCTCATTCACCGCCTGCCAGATCGCGGCCGAGGTGGCTGCCGCTGCACTCCGGCGCGGCGACGTGAGCCAAGGGGCGCTGTGGGATTACAACGTGCGCTACTTTCGGGACCAGGGAGCCAAATTCGCCTCGATGTTCGTCCAACTGCCCGCCGCCGCCGAACTCTCGCGCCGCGAGGTGGACTATTTGTTCCACCAAGACATTATCTTTAGCAGCCAAGATTTCCGCCAGATGAACCTCGATTACGAAAACGAGACGAGTCCAGGGCAGACCGCTGCGATGGCGCTCAAGCTCGTGGGGGGCGTGTTGAGCGGGCAATTTTCCTTCGCCAGTCTCAAGCGGCTGCTGGGCGTCTCCGCGACCGCCGCCAAAATCAAAGCCCACTACCAGCGCTTCCCCGCCGACCCGGCCCGGTTCCAGGAGTGGGTGGCGGAGGCCAAACGGTTGTGGGGGTAAGAGTGCCACGGATTGCGGAAATACACGATGTTCGACTGCAAGCGCCACGCCGCGCCGCCGTGAACAGGCGGCGCTAGGCCAGGCGACGCCAGGGCAGGCG
>CAYNVC010000163.1:1627-6388 GCA_964400615.1 uncultured Anaerolineales bacterium
AGGAGGGAACCAGATGGATCAAGATCAGGAAAACAAAATGCTCCAGGAGCAAATCGAGCGCCGCCGCAAGCGCGGCCAGGAGGAACTAGCCAAAATCGTCAACCGGGGCAAACATCCGGTCTATAGCACCTTCGAGGTGACATCCGCCTCCGAGCGGGTCTATACCGTCCAAATTCGCTCGCTCACCGAACGGCTCAACACCTGCACCTGTCCCGATTACCGCACCAACACCATCGGCACCTGCAAACACATCGAGGGGGTGCTGGCTAACCTGGCAAAAGAGTTCGCGGAGCAATGGGACGAGTTCGTCGCCCAGGCCCCGCCCGTCACCCAGGTGTACCTCCACCACGCCGGGCGCACCACCGTCCGCGTCACGCTGCCGTTCCCGGAGCAAAAGCGGCTGCGCGACCTGTTGACCCGCTATTTCGACGCCGAGGGAATCTTGCAGGGCCAGGTCACGCACAGCCTGCCCGCCCTGTTCAGCGAGGTGGAGCAGTTGCCCAGGCGGGAGCGGGCGCATCTCCTCGTCGAGCAGGCCGTCCACGACCACCTGAAAAAACAGCAGGACATCGAAGCGGTGGCGCAGCAAAAACAGTGGTTCCTCGACCAGGTGGCGCAGGGCCGCCGCTCGCTCAACGTCATCTCGACCCCGCTCTACGGCTACCAGGAGGAGGGAGTGCTCCACCTCACCTTTGGCCGCCGCGCCATGCTGGCCGACGACATGGGGCTGGGCAAGACCGTCCAGGCCATCGCCGCCGCCACCCTGCTCAAGCAGCTGCGCGACATCCAGCGCGTGCTGATCGTCTGCCCCGCCTCGCTCAAGCACCAGTGGGCACGGGAGATCCGGCGCTTTACGTCGCTCTCGGTCCAGGTGATCGAGGGGAACCAGATTCAGCGCCGCAAACTCTACCGCGACCTCCAATTCTTTAACATCATCAACTATGAACTGGTGCGCTTCGACGAGGCCCAGATCATCCAGCGCGAGTTCGACCTGGTGATCCTCGACGAAGCGCAGCGAATCAAGAACTGGCGCACCAAGACCGCCGACAAGGTCAAACGGCTGCGCAGCCCCTACGCCTTTGTGCTGACCGGCACGCCGCTGGAGAACCGGCTGGACGAACTCTATTCCGTCTTTCAATTCATTGACCCCACCATCCTCGGCCCGCTGTGGCGCTTTAACCAGCGCTATTACGAGACCGAGCGGCGGCCCTCCGGCTCCTACAAAGTGCTGGGGTACAAGAACCTGGACGAGCTGCGCCGCCGCATCTCCCCCTACGTCCTGCGCCGCGTGCGTGAGGAGGTGCTGCTCGATCTGCCGGAGCGGATAGACAGCAACTTTTTCGTCGAGATGACCGGCCCGCAGTGGAAGGCTTACGAGGAATACGAGACCCACGTCGCCCGGCTGATGGCTAAAGCAAAGCGAATGCCGCTCACTCCCGAAGAACACAACATGCTCCTGGGATGCCTGGTCAAAATGCGGCTCATCTGCAACGCGCTCGCCCTCCACGATCCCGAGATCAAACCCCAAGACCGGGAAAAGACCGCCCCCAAACTGCGCGAGCTGCGCGAGATCCTCGGCGAAGAGGTCGCCAGCAACGGCCACAAGGCAATCCTCTTTAGCCAGTGGACTGGCATGCTCAACCTGACCGAGCCGGTGCTGGAAAAGCTCGGCCTGGGCTGGGTCAAGCTGACCGGCGACGTGCCCAGCAAAAAACGCGGGGCGCTGATCGAGCAATTCTTTGCGGACCCGCAGTGCAAAGTGTTCCTCTCCACCGACGCCGGCGGGGTGGGGTTGAACCTGCAAGCCGCCAGCATGGTGATCAACCTGGACCTGCCCTGGAACCCGGCCGTGCTCGACCAGCGCATCGCCCGCGCCCACCGGCACGGCCAGACCAAGACGGTCAACGTCGTCAACCTGATCGCCAAGGGGACAATCGAGGAGCGTATGCTGGACACGCTGGCCGCCAAGCGGGCCGTCTTCGACGCCGCGCTGAACGAGGACAGCCAGGTGGTCAATCTCTCCTTCAAAGACGCGGGGCAGGGGATGTTGCAACGGCTCCAGGTGCTCCTGGGCACGCGGGAGGCGGTGCAGCCGGAGCTGGTGCTCGAGCCGACCGCCGCGCCGGAACAGAAACCACCCACGCTGCAAGAGTTCGCCGACCTGCTGGTGGGCCGCTATCCGGGCCGCATCCTGCTGGTGCGGGAGGCCCCGCACCTCCCCACCGCGCCGGGCGACGGGAACATTCTCGTCGTCGTTGACCGCGAACCGGCCAAACTGCGCCCCCAGGTGGAAAAACTGCTCGCCGGGCATTATGGCGACTTTCCCGCGCCGGGTCTGTTGCTGATGGAGCAGGAGGGGTACAAGGCGCTCGCCGCGCTCACCGGCGGACTGATGGAGCAGGAGGCCGCGCCGACCACCGTCTACCAGGCCCCGGCCATCCCCGCCCCCGCCCGCGCCGACGCACGCAAGGCGCTGGAAAAGAAACTGCGCCGCGCCAACACGGGGTTCGACACCGCCGACAAACGGCTCAAACTGGCCTCGGTCGTGCTGGAGGGCGGCTTTCCGGAGGAGGTGATGCGCCCCGTGCGCCAGGCGTTGGGTTGGGCCTTGAGCGCCTGCCTCTCGCTGTACAAAGACCAAGCGCCGGGCGAAAAACTGCCCGCCCCGCGCCTGGTCGAGGCCGAGTTGGTCGCTCCTGGCCGCCTCCCCACCGACCTGGCCGCCCGCCTGGCCCGCGTCCGTACCCTCACCGCGCCCCCCGCCGAGGACGAGGAAGCAGCCCCGCCTCCCAGCGTCGCGGCAGCTCAAGAGTTCATCGCCGCCATCCAGGAGTTGATTGACCTGGGACGGGAGTTGATGGCGAAGGAAGGATTATAAGTTTATGATCTAAATATCAAAGGATAGTCGTAGTAGTAGGACAGGGGAAAGCGGGGATATTATTTGGAAATCGAGATGATACCTCCGGATGTGGGCTGATCAGGCTCCTTGCCCCCTACATTTGGGGGCTGGAGCCGTTTGATTTATCCACAGGCCGGTGTGGAGAACAGGGGGAGAAATTCAACGGGGGCGCTGGGGGTGGTGGCTGTAGAGTTATCCTCCCCAACTTTTGTTACCGGAGATAACTCGCGCGGGAGCGAGTTATCCACCGCAAGTTGCGGTTATCCACAGAAAACAGCGAGTTATCCACAGGGAGCGGCTCTTTTTGCTGCCACTGCGGCTATGGTGATCCCTAGATATGGGGGGGATGAGGTTGAGAATCCCAGGTATGGGAGCTGTGGATATTATGGCGGGGCTGTGGAAAACTTGCTAGTCGCTGTTGTAGAGCCGCTGGCGCAGTGCGATTACTTCACTGCGGATGCCGGCGTCTTCTTCGATGAGGTTCGAGATTCGCTCGCAGCCGTAGAGTACCGTGGTGTGGTCTCGCCCGCCAAGCGTTGCCCCGATCTGCGGCAGGGACGCCCCGGTCTCTTCGCGGATGAGGTACATGGCGATCTGGCGCGGGCGGGCGATGGCGCGGCTGCGGCTATCTCCACGGAGGGCGGGAACCTGAACCCCAAAGTGGCGGGCAACCTGCTCTATGATCTGCTCGGCGGTCAGGCGGCTGTGCTTGGGGAGTAGCGAGTTTAGGGCGGCCTCGGCTACCTCTGGGGTCAGAGGTTGGTTGGTGAGATTGGATAGTGCCAGCACCCGGTTGAGCGCCCCCTCGAGCTCACGAATGTTGCTCTGTATCCGGGCCGCGATGAGGTTGATGATGTCGTCGGGTACCGGGGCAGTGCTCGTGGATGCTTTAGAGCGTAGAATGGCGATGCGGGTCTCTAAATCGGGTGGCTGGATATCGGCGATCAGTCCCCACTCGAAGCGGGAGCAGAGGCGTTCTTCTAAAGCGACCATTGACTTGGGCGTGCGGTCTGACGTGACGACAATCTGCTTGCCCGTGCTGTGGAGAGTGTTAAAAGTGTGGAAAAATTCCTCCTGCGTGCGCTCTTTGCCGGCGATAAATTGGATGTCGTCCACGAGCAACACGTCTACAGTGCGGTACTTGGCCCGAAAGTCGTCGGTGGTATGGGAACGGATGGCCTCGATCAGGTCGTTGGTGAACTCTTCAGACGAGACGTAGAGCACTTGCAACCCCTCTGCCTGGCAAGTATGCCCGACGGCGTTCAGCAGGTGCGTCTTGCCCAACCCCACTCCTCCATAGATAAAGAGCGGGTTATATGACCCCGCCGGGTCTTCGGCCACTGCCATAGAGGCGGCGTGGGCCAACCTGTTGCCCGGCCCTACCACGAAATTGTCAAAGATATAGCCCGGATTCAGGTTCGCGGGCAGCGTCGCCGAAGGTAGGGGGTTGGGGGCAGGGGCGGGCAGATTGAGCAGCGAAACATTCTTTTGTTCGTGGTCGTTGCCCCACACGATGAACTTGACTGCGACAGTTTTTCCTGCCTGGCGGGTGAGCGTCCGCTTGATTGTCCCCAGCAGCCGGTGTTCCATCCAGTCCTTGGCGTAGCCGCTCTTGACCCCGATGACGAACGTGCCATCTTCATACCTGACCAGCTTGGAATCACGCAGCCAGGTATTGAAGGTGGCTCGAGTCATCTGTAATTGGAGTTCGCCGAGAGCGGCTGACCAGACGAGATCAGGTTTCATTGAGGTACGACAGCGTCACAGTATATCCTCGCCAGTTGGAGGGTGAACAACTTTAATTTGGCTAGCAGGCTGTCGGAGTGAACGTTCGTCCTGTAAAAATGCCCCGTTTTTGCTTA
>CAYNVC010000164.1:0-6368 GCA_964400615.1 uncultured Anaerolineales bacterium
CAGCGTTTTCAACGTTCGTCTGCGTCCTACCGACGCAATTTGCCAAATTGCGCTACAGCCCCCGGCTGGACGCGGATCAGGTACAAGAGAAAAAGCAGCGTTTTCAGCGTTCGTCTGCGTCCCACCACAGAATCCGCTTCACCTGCTCCATCCGCTCCTCCGACGGAGGAACCACCTCCGCCAGGCGATACTCTTTGCCCATGCGGCGGTACTTTTCGATCCCAATGCGATGGTAGGCCAACGGTTCGATCCCGCGCAGGTGGGGCAACGAGGCCGCGAACCCGGCGATGCGGCGCAGGCAATCGTCCCCGTCGTTCACCCCCGGCACGATTGGCACGCGCAGGATGATCTCGTGCCCCAGTTCCGCCAGCCGCCGCAGATTGCGCAGGATCGGCTCGTTGGAGACCCCGGTGTATCGGCGGTGACGGGCATCGTCCATCAGTTTGAGGTCGTAGAGAAACAAGTCCGTATACTCGCGGACGCGGTTCACCACTTCCCAGGACGCATAGCCGCAGGTATCCAGCGTGGTGTGGATGCCCCGCTCCCGGCAACCCCGCAGCAGCGCGAGCAGGAAATCGGGCTGGGCCAACGGCTCGCCGCCGGAAAAAGTCACGCCGCCGCCGGATTCGTCGTAAAAGGGCACGTCCCGCTCGATCTCGGCCAGCACCTGGGCCACGCTCATCTCACGGCCCACTATCTCGCGTGCCTCGGTGTAGCAGGCCGCCACGCAATCACCGCAGAGCGTACACAGCCCGGCGTCCAGGCTCAGATCGGCGCCGATGGCCCCCTGGCGGCAAGCCTCCCGGCAGGCCCCGCAGCCGATACAACGACTCTCCCGGAACATTAACTCTGGCTCCGGTGACTGGCTCTCCGGGTTGTGGCACCACCAACAGCGCAACGGGCAGCCCTTGAAAAAGATCGTCGTGCGGATGCCCGGCCCGTCGTGGATGGAAAATTTCTTGATGTCGAAAACGATTCCGGTGTTCATTTAGCGCAGGATGAACCCGTCCCTCAACGGGTCGTCCGGGTCGATCAGAAACTCGTGCCGGCCCGTGATGTGGGCCGTCCCCTCCACCTCTGGGATGACCGCCGGGTAGGGGCCAAAGGTCGTCGTCTCGACGACGCGCCCGGTAAAGCGGGTGCCGATGATGCTCTCGACGACGATAGGCTCGCCCACGCCGATCTCGCCCCGCGCGTGGTGGATGGCTAAACGGCCACTGACCCCCGTGCCGGTCGGGCAGCGATCCACCTCCCCCTCGGCAAAGACGCAGACGTTGCGGCTGTGCACCCCCGGCCCGCACGGCGGCCCGACGAAAATCGGCCCGTAGAGAAAGCTCAAGTCCTCCTCAAAGGGGTGCGGGATGGCCCGGCTGGCGACGATGGCCCGCTTGATAGCCAGCCCCTTTTCGATCAAGGCGCGGAAATTGTCCGGCGTGCAGGTCAGGCCGACCTCCGCAGCCTGGACGTAGGCGTAGAACGCGCCCCCAAAGGCCAGGTCGTAGTGCACCCGGCCCAGGCCGGGCACGTCCACGCTCTCGTCCAACGCCAGGACGAAGGAGGGGACGTTGTGAAAGTAGACGCTCTCCACCCGCCCGCCGTCCAGCCGGGCGTGCGCCGTCACCAGCCCGGCGGGAGTGTCGATTTTGACCACCGTCTCCGGCGCGGTCGCTGGCAGCAGGCCGGTTTCCAGCACTACTTTGGTGAGGCCGATGATGCCGTGCCCGCACATCGAGCTGTACCCCTCGTTGTGCATAAAGAGCACACCGAGATCCGCCTCCGGGCTGACGGGCGGGGTGACGACGCAGCCGTACATATCGGCGTGGCCGCGCGGCTCCCACATCAACGCCGTCCGCAGGTAATCCAGGTGCTCGCGGGCGTAACGGCGGCGGGCCAGGATGGTCTCGCCCGGCAGGTCGGGGAAACCGCCGGTGATGATCCGGAGCGGTTCCCCGGCGGTGTGGCAATCAATGGTGGTGATCTTGAGCCAGTGGTCAGGCGGTTGCCAGTCCATCATCTTGTCCAACATCGCCCATTCCTCCTCGGTAGGGAAAGTAACCAAATTTGTAGCCGGATGGGGTTCGACGAGTTGCCAGTGCGTATCTAACCCAACCATTGTCAAACCAAGACCTGTGATTATAGCAACGTTGGACAAAAAATCAACTGGCACTCGACGCCGGTTTCGAGTATAATTACCTGGCCGCACCGGCCTGAAAACACCGGCGCGGGAGAGAGTAAGCTATTTGGATTCTGGCTTTGCCAGATCAGGCCGCACAACCATGCGGCGGGAATAACGACAGCGAGATGAAAAAATCACAAATTGCAGTACTCATTGTGCTGGCGGTGCTCGACCTGGCCGTGCTCTGCGGGTTGGGGTTCGCCGTGTACAGCACGACGACACACGTACCGGCCCAGCAGCAAGCAGTTATCTTGCCTACCGCCACACCATCGCCTACCACTCCTCCTCCAACCCCCACGGAAGAGGTGTACGAACCGGTCTTTGAGCCGGGCGAATGCCCCTTCACCCCGCCCGCCGACGTGACGGTCGAATGTGGCGCTGTGATCGTGCCGGAGGCCCGCGCCGGTGATCTGCACGACACCATCCGGCTGGCGGTGGCGGTCTACCACAGCACGAGCGCCGACCATTCCCCCGATCCGGTCATTTACCTGACGGGCGGGCCGGGCGGCGCGTCCGTCGAGGCGAGCACCTTTTATTATCCCAAATTTGCCGCTCCCATCCTGAAACACCGCGACATTGTCTTTCTGGATCAGCGGGGCACGGGATTATCCGAACCGCTGCTCGATTGCCCCGAAATCAAGGAGCTTTACCTGCAAGATTTGATACACGCCACCCCGGCCGGCGAGAGAGAACCACTCTACACCGAGACTCTGCTGGCCTGCCACGACCGCCTGGTACAAGAGGGGGCCAACCTTTCCGCCTACACCAGTTCCGCCAACGCCGCCGACGTGCACGACGTCGCCACCGCGCTGGGCTACGAACAGGTCAACCTGTATGGCATATCCTACGGCACGCGGCTGGCATTGACCGTGATGCGTGATTTTTCCACCACCGTCCGCAGCGCCGTGCTGGACTCGGTTCTGCCGGTCGAGGCCAGACCGTACCTGGAAGGGTTCGACACGGGAGAGCAGGCATTGAACGTACTGTTCACAGAATGCGCCGCCGACGCCGGATGCAATACCGCTTACCCGGATCTGGAAAAGGTGTTTCATAGCCTGGTCGAGCAACTGAACAACGAACCGATCACCGTAACGGCATCCACGCCGATGGGGCAGCCCTACACCACCACGGTGGACGGGGTCGCGTTCAGGAACGCAGTGGTGTGGGGCTTGCACATATCGTCGTTGATCCCCATCGTGCCGCAATCCATCTACGACGTCCGCGACGGCGACTATGCCACGCTGGGGTATGCGCTTTCCCTCCCAGCCTGGGTATACGGGGACATCAGCCTGGGCATGATGGTCTCGGTCAATTGCCACGAGCAGATTTTTACCATCACGCCGGAGGAGATAGACGCCAGTCTGGCCCAAAGCCACCAGACCGCCAGTGTGGGGCTGGGGGACGTTTACGGCACAGGGCAAGAAATGTTCTCGATATGCGAACAATGGGGCGCTGCTCCATTCGACCCACTCGACAATCAGCCGGTGGTGAGCGATATTCCCACTCTGATCATCTCCGGCGAGTACGATCCCACCACGCCCCCCAGTTTTGGGAGACAGGCCGCCGCAAACCTGAGCCACAGTTACGTCTACGAGATTCCCGGACAGGGGCACGCGCCGAGCGTCGGCGAAGAGAGCGAATGCCCGTTGAGCATTATCGAGGCATTCCTCGCCGTTCCGACCACCGATCCGTACCGGGTGTGCGTCGCCAGGATGGAAGGCCCCCGGTTTATCCTCCCGTTCGACAGTGTGGACGGAAACGACATCACATTCGAGCCGTTCGTAGACCAGGAGTATGGGCTCGAGGGAGTCGTCCCCGGCGGTTGGGAGAGTGTGATGCCGGGCTTTTACAGCCGTCACGCTCACCCGCTGGACGTCGTCCAAATAGGCATGCAGACATCGTTCGTCGCCAAAGACGAGTGGCTGGATTGGCTCTCGACCCAATTCCAGCAGACTGGCCTCGGCGGCCCGGCCCAACTCGCCGGGGAGCGCGAGGCGAACGGCTTTACCTGGACGCTCTACACCGCCACGTACAAAAATAACCTGGTAGACCTGGCGCTGGCGGACGCGGGTGGCACTACTATGCTCGTGCTGCTGTTGAGCAATGCCGACGAGCACGCCACCCTGTACGAGCAGGTCTTTATACCCGTCGTTGACGCGCTGACGCCGCTCAATTGACCGGTGGCGCACTCATAGGGGCGGGCCAAAAACGACACAATGACACCCCCAAACTATTCCACGGCGGCGCTACACGGCCTGGATGTACCACACTTTAACGCTCGCCTGAGCAAATTTTCGACCGAGGACATACTGCGCTGGGCATGGGAGACCTTTGCTCCCAAGATCGTCGCCAGCTCGTCGTTCCAGACACAGAGCGTGCCCCTGCTGCACATCATCTCACGGGTGTGCCCCGAAATGCCGGTGCTTTTCATTGATACCGGTTTCCATTTCGTGGAAACACTGGCCTTCCGCGACGAATTACAGGCCCGCTACGGCTTGAACATAATCATAGTCCACCCGGCGGTCAGCAAGAGCCAACTTTTAGCCAAATATGGCGAGGGGCTGTACCGGCGCGACCCCGACCTGTGTTGCTACATCAACAAAGTCGAGCCGATGCAGCGTATGCTGGCGGGGATGAGAGCCTGGGTTTCGGGTGTGCGGAGCGACCAGACCGCCCAGCGGAGAGAGATGCAGGTGCTGGAGGTGCAACCATCCGGCTTGCTCAAAATCCATCCCATGCTCAATTGGACGCGCCAGGAGCTGTGGGAGTACATCGAAAAGTACAGGCTGCCGTACCATCCCCTGTACCCGGAGGGTTATCTCAGCGTCGGCTGCGCTCCCTGCACGCGCCCGGTATCCGCCGGCGAGGACGAACGGGCCGGCCGGTGGGCTGGAACGGGAAAAACCGAGTGCGGACTGCACACAGATTGGACGAATAGTATGGAGGGACAAAAATGAGACAAGGGCCTGTCATCCTGGTGACGGGCGGAGCGGGATACATCGGCTCCCAATTGATCCGCGACCTGGCCGAGGACGCCCGTTTCGCCGATTATACGATCCGCATATACGATAACCTGCGCCGCGAACACCTGTGCGGTCTGATGGATCTGCCACCCAACGGGCGGTACGAGTTCATCGAAGGGGACATCCTGGACCGTCTCAACCTGAAGCGGGCTATGCGAGGCGTGGAGGCGGTCGTCCACCTGGCCGCCATAGTCAAGACGCCGCTCAGCTTTGACCATCCCGAATGGACGGAGCAGGTCAATCACTGGGGCAGCGCCTCGGTGGTGGATTGCGCCCTGGAGACGGGAGTCTCCCGTCTGCTGTACGTCAGTTCGGCCAGCGTGTACGGCCCCGGCGGCCCGTTCCGCGAGACGGACACCTGCCACCCCGTCGGCCCTTACGCTATCTCGAAACTCAAGGGGGAGCAAGAAGCCATCAGAGCCAACTATACCATCGTCCGCCTGGGCACGGTCTTTGGCAACGCCCCGGCAATGCGCTTCGACGGCATCGCCAACCGGTTGACCTATCTGGCCGGGGTCGGGCGGGCCATGGTGGTGCGCGGCAGCGGCGAGCAGATCCGCCCCCTGATCCACGTGCGCGACGGTTCGGCAATTCTGCGGCTGTGCCTGGCCGACCCCCAAACCATAGGCGAGACCATCAACTGTGTCACGGTGAACCCATCCATCAACCGGATCGCTCGCGCCGTGCAGGCGCTCGCGCCGGACATACCCATCCGCTACACCGATCAGGACATTTTGACCGAGATCAGCTTTCGAGTGGAGGCGGCCAAGTTAGCGGGGATGGGGTTCCAGCCGCAGTTCAATCTGGAGCAGGGGCTGGAGGAAATGTTGAGCCGCTGGCGCGGGTTCCAACCCGCCTTGGGAACAGGAGCAGGGGATTGGAGCGAGTTGGAGAATCTGACGTAAGGAGACAAGTGCCCATCGAGATCCGTCCTATCCAGACCAGCGCCGAGTACCGCGCCGTGGAGCAAATACAACGAGCCGCGTGGGGCCTCGGAGGAATAGACGTCGTACCAGACCACTTGCTGCTCACCGCTCAAAAGAACGGCGGGTTGCTGCTGGGCGCGTTCGATTCTTTAGAGCAGGGGCGGATGATCGGCTTTGTCTTTGGCTTTATCGGGCTGACACCGGGGGGCAGGGTCAAGCACTGCTCACACATCGCCGGCGTGC
>CAYNVC010000165.1:0-6358 GCA_964400615.1 uncultured Anaerolineales bacterium
TCGCCCAACACGCCCGGCAGCAAATCCCTGCGCCTGGTGGTGAATATGAACAAAAGGTTCTTCAGGAAATAGTGGGGAGAGGGGCAGGAGGGCCATGTTGAGCCAGGACTTATCAAGTTGCGATAGCCGTAGACCCGGTCCACGAAACCATTGGTAACACGTTCGCCAAAGCACATTCTAGAGTCTGGCAAATTTCAGAATGCCCATATCTTGGGGCAAGCGACAATAGCTGAAGCCGTCACCAGGAACAAAAACGCCAGTGTCCAGCAATTAAACCGCATTGGTTTTAGTACGACCTTCTCACAAGTCAACGAATATGTCACGGTACACTTTTTAACGAGTCAATTCGCGGATTTGACAATATGGGCACTTTGGGTACAATTATGCAGCCTTTTCCATAGATTGGGCGGGGCCAACAGTCCAACGGATGGCCCCTCTTCTCTTCGTGAAAGACGCCTCAGTTAGAACCAGTACACACACCAAGCGAAAGGGGGTGATGCGTGCTCACATTTGTTCCCTCGAGATAGGCCCTCATTATAACCTGGGGGTAGCATCCCTGCTGGCAACGCAACTAACGAGGACCTGCTACATCGTATCTGTTATCTCACACTGTTTAGGAGGAGAAAAAAATGAAAGGCAAGTTAACTGTTGTTAGCCTGTTGCTGCTCGTCAGCATGATGGCAGCGGCTTGTGGCCCCAAAGCAGCCCCCTTCGAGTGCACGGACTCGATCGGTTGCGTGACCATCGCTCCGGGTGACCCCGTCCGCATCGGCTATGCCCTGGTGATCGCCGGGCCGAACGAGTCGCTGGGTGTGGACTCGCGGCGTGGCGTCGAGATCGCCATTGACGACAAAGGCGAGGTGCTCGGCCACCCCATCGAACTGGTGGGCGAGGACTCGATGTGCAGCGCCGAGGGTGGACAGACGGCCCTCACCAAACTGACCTCTGACCCCAGCTTGATCGGCGTCATCGGCACCAACTGCTCCAGCGCGGGCGAACCGGCATCCCGGATCGCTTCTGACGCCGGCATGGTGCTGATCTCACCCTCCAACACTGCTCCCTCACTGACCGACCCGGACAAGAGCTGGAACCCCGGCTACCTGCGCTCCTGCCACAACGACAAGATTCAGGGCGCGGCTATGGCCCACTACGTGTACGAGGAACTGAACCTGACCACAGCGGCCACGATCCACGACGGCAGCCCCTACGCTGACCAGTTGCAACAAGTGTTCGCCGACACGTTCAAGGAACTGGGTGGCACCATCACAGCCCAGGAAGCCGTCAACGTGGGCGACACCGACATGCACCCCGTCCTGACGACCATCGCCGCGGGCGAACCGGAATTCCTCTACTACCCGATCTTTATCCCCGAAGGCGCCCAGATCACCCGGCAGGCCAAAGAAATCGCCGGCCTGGAGGACACGATCCTGGCAGGCGCGGATGGAATGTTCTCGCCGGACTTTGTCGAGGCCGCAGGCGACGCCTGCGAGGGCATGTACATCTCCGGCCCGAACCTGGCCTTCGAGAACCCACTGTACGACCACTTCCTGCAAGTGCATCAGGAAAAGTACGGCGAAAAGCCGTTGAGCGTCTTCCACGCCCACGCTTACGATGGAACGATGATGCTCCTGGCCGCCGTCGAGAAGGTGGCGGTGCAGGACGCGGACGGCACGCTGCACATCGGGCGGCAGGCGCTGCGCGATGCGCTCTATGCCACCAAAGATTTCGAGGGTATCACCGGCACACTGAACTGCAACCAGTACGGTGACTGCGCCGACCCCGAGATCGCCGTCAACCAGATTCAGAACGGCGAATACGTACCACTGTGGCAGTTCAAGCAATAGTTCCATAACCGGTATCCGGGCCTCTGGCCCGAGTACCGGTAGAGCGAGGGGATGAGTCCAGGTGGAATTCAGTTGGGCTCATCCCCATTCTTCGTTCCCATCTACTGAAATGGAGAAGTGCTATGCAAAGGACTATGCGCCAAAGGTTTGAAGACATTAATTATCTAGACCTTTTACTGTGGGTGTTCCGCGTCGGAATCATCGTGGCAGTCATTTGGGGTACCGTGGCTACCGTCACACACAACCGCTACTCTACGGAACAGTGGCTGAACTTTGTGACTTTTGGTCTGGCGCAGGGCGGCCTCTACGCCCTGATCGCCCTGGGCTACACAATGATATACGGTGTGTTGCTCATGATCAATTTTGCCCACGGCGAGTTCTTTATGTCGGGGATATTCACCGCGACTGTATTTATCGCCATTCCCTTCAGCGAATCCGGCTTCACAGACCGGCATCCCATTTGGGCCTTGCTCCTCATCACGATCGTGGCAATGTCCGTCTCGACGGGCATAGCCGTGTTGACGGAGCGCGTGGCCTACCGCCCGCTCCGCAAAGCCCCACGCCTGGTCCCACTGATCACGGCCATCGGGGCTTCATTCTTTTGGCAATACTTTTTCCGTGGACTGTACGGATCCGGCGTCACCGCCTTTCCCGAAGTGGCTCTGCTCAAGGGCACGTGGTCTATATTGGGGTTAGATATTACCCGAGTCCAGGGCGTCGTGATCCTGACCTCGCTGCTGATGATGACGGGGTTGTACATTTTCGTGATGCGCACCAAGACCGGCAAAGCGCTGCGTGCCGTCTCGGAGGATAAAGACGTCGCCGCGCTGATGGGAATTGACGTAGATCGGGTAATCGTGATCACGTTCGCCATCGGTGCAGCAATGGCCGGAGTGGCCGGGGTGCTGTACGCCATGATGTACCGGCAGATACACTTTTTTATGGGCTTTTTCCCCGGCCTCAAGGCATTCACCGCCGCCGTGCTGGGAGGCATCGGCAGCGTGCCGGGAGCCGCGATAGGCGGACTGTTGCTGGGAATGTTCGAATCCGTTGGCCCTAATCTGTTCCTGGAGGGGTTAGGTATCGCTGCACCATACCAACTCAAGGACGTGATCGCCTTCACCATGCTGGTGTTGGTACTGATGTTCCTGCCGCAGGGCATCATGGGTGAACCGCTGGCCGAGGAGAAAGCCTGATGGAGAGAACAATGGAAACGGAAACACGCTTCAACTGGCGCGAGGTCGTCAAACTGGGCCTCTTGGCCGCGATCATTGCGTTGGCGCTCAGCTTGATCGGCGTGGTGGGAACATTTGCCGAACGGGACATCATCGGCGAGGTGCTCACGATGGGACACGTTTTCCTGTTTGGCGCGTCCGCCGGAGGGGCATACCTGGCAGCCCAACACAGTAAAAGCAAACAGGCCGGCCCGACACTCTTGAGTGGGTTGATAGTTGGCCTGATTGCCGGCCTGCCGCTGGCCCTGCTGATCCTGGTGGCCGAACCGCTCGACCTGCGCCGCTTTATGCACAACGTTTCCCCCGAACTGTTGACGACGCTGACCTTGGGACAAGGGCAGGTAATGGGAATTGTGATCGTGATGGCGATCTCGACGGTTTTGGGCATAGTCGGGGCCGGAATCACGCTGATCCAGGCACGGATATTGCGCCCCCTGCTCTGGGGGCTGGTAGCCGTGTTCCTGGTCGGGTTGCTATCGGAGACGATCATCCTGGCGTGGGGAAACCAGGGTCTGGGGCTGATGATTCGCGGGTTCATGTTCGCGGCCCGGGGCCTCTCCGTCCTGGGCGCGGCGATAGTTTTCCTGATCGTCGCCGGGTTGAACAGTTGGTGGGGCAGCAAGGGAGGCATGATCCGCGAACGGGTGAACGCGCTGCCACCCAGGCAACAAAAGAACGTGCGCTGGGGGGGAATCGCGTTGGGAGTTTTGTTCATGCTGTTCCTGCCAATGTTCCTGCGCACGTACCTGAGCGAGGTGATAGACAACATCGGCATATACGTGCTGATGGGGTTGGGGTTGAACATCGTGGTCGGCTTTGCGGGCCTCTTGGACCTGGGGTACGTGGCCTTTTTCGCCATCGGGGCCTATACGATGGCCGTGCTCACCTCTCAGGGAGAATTTGGCGTCGCGGGACTGTCCTTCTGGGTCGCTTTGCCAATCGCGGTGGCGGCGGCGGTGCTGGCCGGTGTCGTGCTGGGTGTCCCGGTGCTGCGAATGCGGGGGGACTATCTGGCTATCGTCACCCTGGGCTTTGGCGAGATCATCCGCATCCTGGCCCTCTCGGACGCTCTGTCCCCCATCATCGGTGGGGCGCAGGGTATCCTGAAAATTCCCAACATCTTTATCGCCGGACAGGAATTCGTCAAGCCGGAGCAGATGTACTATGTCATCCTGGCCGGCGTCATGCTCGCTTTCTTTGTTTCCTGGCGGCTGCGCGACGCGCGGTTGGGGCGGCAGTGGATGGCGGTGCGCGAGGACGAGGACGTTGCCGAGGCGATGGGCATCAACCTGGTCAAGACCAAACTACTGGCCTTTGCCAGCGGGGCTGCCTTCTCCGGGATGTCGGGGGCGATCTTTGCCGTCAAGCTAAATTCGATCTTTCCCCACAGCTTTAACTTGATGGTTTCCATCAACGTGTTGTGCCTGATCATCGTGGGCGGCATGGGGAGCCTCCCCGGCGTGGTGGTGGGCGCTCTCGTCCTGGTGGGATTGCCGGAACTGCTGCGCGAGTTTGCCGAGTACCGGATGTTGATGTACGGCGCTCTGTTGATCGTGATGATGCTCGCCCGGCCAGAGGGCTTTTGGCCTTCAGCAGCCAGAAAGCGAGAGCTGAGCGCCAGTTCCAACGAGTCTCCACCGCGTGAAGAGAATCTGGCAAAGACGGTTTAGTCTACGAGAGGGCCAAGCTTATGACTACTATTCTCACTGCAACTCAAGTTACCAAACGCTTTGGCGGCCTGGTGGCGGTCAACAGTTTTGATTTCGACGTTCCAGAACATTCCATCGTCAGCATCATCGGGCCGAACGGCGCAGGAAAGACCACTTTTTTCAACTGCATCACCGGTTTCTACAACTTTGAGGAAGGCTCGATCCTGTTCGACGGCCACACGCTGAACAAGCGGACGCCGGATCAGGTCGCCCACCTGGGCATCACCCGTACTTACCAGAACATTCGTCTCTTTGCCAACATGACGGCCATCGAAAACATCCTGGTCGGTATGGAACCGCAGCTAAAGCATGGCTGGATCGGGGCCATACTGGGGTTGAGATCCACCCGCGAGGAGGAAAAACGCGCTCTCGAGGAATCTCTCCGCCTGCTCGACTTTGTCGGTATGACGGGGCAGGGAGACCTCCTGGCAAAGAACCTGCCCTACGGCGCTCAACGGAAGCTCGAGATCGCGCGCGCCCTGGCCGGAAAACCCAAGTTGCTGCTCCTCGACGAGCCTACGGCGGGCATGAACCCACAGGAATCTAACGTGATGATGGGGTTCATCCGCCGCCTGCGGGACGAGCTTGGCATCACCATCCTGCTGATCGAGCACGATATGCGCGTGGTGATGGGCATCTCGGAGCGGGTGACGGTGATTGACTTTGGAAGCAAGATCGCCGAGGGGACACCGGAGGAAATCCAACGCAACCCGCGCGTGATCGAGGCCTACCTGGGACGGGGTGCTGCTACCGGCATGGCCGCCGAAAACTGAGTAAGGAGTAATTTCTATGCCAATGCTAGAGATTGAGAACCTGCATACCTATTACGGCAACATCCACGCTCTGAAAGGAATCTCGATCACCGTCGAGGAAGGCGAGATCGTGACCCTGATCGGAGCCAATGGGGCCGGCAAGACGACGACTCTGCGCACCATCTGCGGGCTGATCAAACCCCGGCGGGGCAAGGTAACTCTCGAAGGGGAAGACCTGGCTAATTACAAGGCCCACGAGATCGTCTACAAGGGCGTGTCTATGGTTCCAGAGGGGCGCGGTATCTTTGCCAAACTCACCGTCTCCGAGAACCTGGATATGGGAGCCTACTCCCGCGACGACCGGGCGGGTATCGCCGATGATATGGAGCGCGTCTTTGAGCTTTTCCCGCGTCTCAAGGAACGGCGCAACCAGGTAGCCGGCACACTGAGCGGAGGCGAGCAGCAGATGCTTGCCACGGGCCGCGCCCTGATGGCCCGGCCCCGGCTGTTGCTGCTGGATGAGCCTTCGATGGGGTTAGCTCCCGTTCTGGTGGAGGACGTTTTCGACAAAGTCCAGGAGATCAATAAAGAGGGAACGACCGTCCTGCTGGTCGAGCAGAACGCCAATATGGCGCTCCAAATCGCCAGCCGGGGTTACGTGCTCCAGACGGGCGAGATCGTCCTGGCCGACACTGCCGCCGGGCTGCGGAAGGATCCGACGGTGCAAAAGGCTTACCTGGGGATGGAGTAAAAGTCCACAAACAGGCGAATCTACAAACGAGAGCCTCCCGCCGGCGCAAGCCGACGGGAGGCTTTTT
>CAYNVC010000166.1:0-6342 GCA_964400615.1 uncultured Anaerolineales bacterium
CCAGGTCTTGCCAGTCCGGCAGGGGGTTCAACTCGCCGGCCTTGACGTTACGAATGACGGCGATGGCGTACCCCATGAGCACGAACGAGCCAAAAATGGGGATCAACGAGATCGCCGCCCCCAGCAAGAGTTTGCTCACCCAATCCCGGTCCTCAAAGACGAAACCAAAGGCTTTGCCAATATTCATTGTCTTTCCTCCTTTTGTCACAACTCGAACGCACTCAAATTATAGCCCAAATGCACATTCGGGACAATTGCCCTAGCGCAACAGTGGCATACCGGACAATGTGCCGGTGAGCGTGTATCTGACCCAGTCTATAGCGCCGATCTGGATGAGCGCCACCGTGAACCCGGCCAAAAGTGGGATGAGAGCTTGTCGCCAGGTCTCCACCGCGTTCTCCCGCCGCACCAGCATCAGCACCAACATACTGTTGACGAGAGTGAGGAGAAACAGCACCCCCAGCGCACTCAATAGCGCCAACGGGTAGAGCAAGATGGGCCACCCGGTGAGCACCAGGGCTACCAGGCCGAATTGAATCAGCACCAGCACCCCCAGGTCGCGCAGGGAGCCGACGTTGCGCTCAGGCGAAGGGTTCCGCCACAGCGTAAAATTGAAAACCGGATAAACGAGCGCACTCATCATCAGGCCGTTCAGCGCACCGGTGGTCAGGCGCAGCCAGTTCTGAGGTTCGTAGAGGTAGGGGCCACCGATCAGGTTCAGGTACGAGTTCAAGCCATCCCCGGCCCAGGAGAGTGTGAACCCGACGAGGACGACGAGCGCGAGTGGAGATGGGAACTCGGAGGCGTGCCGCCGCCGCAGCACCAACGCCTGCCCCAGGAACCCGGTCAACGCGCCGATGAACGTGCCGGTGCAACGCGCACAGAGCGGGAGCTGATGCCCGCCGATGGTAAAAGAGTGAGAAGCTATGCGGTGGCAGACGGCGTAGCCGACCATATCCGCCTTGGTCAACAAAAAGCCCGCCCCCTCGGCCGGCAGTTCGTTCGGCGTAAAAACGATAAACATCGCCGCTGCTGCTATCGCCAGCAGGACGATCAACCACGGCAGCGGGAAAGGCTGCCGCGCCCGGTCTCGTTGCGTCGGTGAATGTGATATATCCAAAGTGCCTCACACGTCAATGCAAAGTGTGGTGGCCTGTGCCAAACGCGCTATCCAGTATTCCCCAAATGTCGTCCCACAGGTCACGGTCGGCAAAACTGCCCTGAATCTCGTCCAGCGTGCGGTTCAGGATATGTTGCCTCTCCTCTCCCAGGATAGTGAGTACAGCGTTGGCAATGCCCATACGAATATCAACGTTAGCGCGGTGCAGGCGATGTACCCGGCGCAAGAGCGGAATATCCTCCCGGCAGCCAACCAGGATCATGCCGATTGCGGCGTTGGCGACGTATTCCTCGTTGTCGCTTTCCAATCCCTGGCGCAAATATGGCCGCACGCGCTCATCCCCCAACCCGGCCAGGCTCAACGCAGCGGTGTACAGCCGCTCCTCGTCATCCAGGTTAGCCTGCAACAACTCCCAGAGAGGTTCCACCGCCCGCTCGTCGCCGGTGGTTCCCAGGAGCGAAACGACTTCGTCGGCTGCGATTGGATCCAGGTCGGGGTCGGCCAGTGCCTGGAGCAGCTCTGGCACGATAAATTCCCCCATCGAGGCCAGCAAATCAAAGGCCGCGTCGTGCTCCTCCTGCGTCGGCCCAGCCAGACGACGGATCGAATCGCGCACCTGGGCGTGATGCTTGTTATAGATTCTCTTAGCCCGTGGGCGGGCCTGGCGGCGCGTTTCGGCTGCCGCTTCCATCACTTTGCGATTTGGCATTTCATCATTCCTCCCACGCTGTACTTGCGTTTTACTCTCCCATCACTTGCACCACCAGCCGGCGCGAACGGGGCCGGGTATCGAAATCGAGAAACACTATCTGCTGCCACGTGCCCAGCGTGAGCCGTCCGGCGACAAATGGCACGGTGAGAGATGGGCCAACCAGGGCAGCGCGGACGTGCGAGTGGCCGTTATCGTCCCCCCAACGCAGGTGGTGGCGATAGTCCCGGTCGGGCGGGGCCACCTCGTCGAACACCTGCCGCAGGTCATCCAACACACCACCCTCGTACTCGATCGTGGTCAGCCCGCCGGTCGAGCCGGGGCAAAAGATAACGACGATGCCCGCCTGCAACCCCGTCTCTCGGACCGCGTCCGCCACCTGGGGCGTGATGTCCTGAATGTCGCAGTGCCCGTGCGTGCTGAGCCACAACTCTTGGGTGACGACCACTTTTTCCGCCTCACTCTTGACATGCAAACTGAAAACTGGTATACTGTAACCAGAAGCCGGGTGGTGTAGCCTCCTCACGGTAACCAGTCCGTGGCCGAATCTACACATTACCGCATAGTCGGTCCCCGGTATTTTTATTTACCCCACTAACGCCAGCAACTCTTCACCGGTCACATAATGATCTGGCTTTATCTTACCCCTGAAAACCCTGTACGCTAACTCGTGCGCCGGCGAGTGTTTGCCCACAAAACCAAATACGATTACACCAGGTCTAACCTCTATCCCCATTTTGCGCAGGTATTGAAGCATTTGATTCTTGACCGATCCCCGGTGTCCCGTGTATTCGTCGTCAACGATCACTCGATCAGTGCGCCCGATCACATCGCGCAGCAATAACGCCAGCATAGCGGCAAAAGTCATATTCACTGCCGTCTGCCGGTTATGCCCCTGCTCGCGCAGCAATCGCAGCACACGCCGTTTGACCCTGGCTGATACCTGGATTGCCCCCTGTTCGTGATTGGAAAAGGCAAGCGTGGTCGGGCCACTCTGCTCGATCTTGCGGCTCTGGTCAACCTCCAGCTTTACCGTAACCCCCACGTTCCTATATGATAGCATACTTTGCCCAAATCCCCAAACTGGCGCACCACACTTTCCTGTGTTACAATGCACTGCTATGGGAATACTCGAAAAACTCAACCCTCCTCAACAAAAAGCCGTCACCGCCTCGGATGGCCCCGTGCTGGTGCTGGCCGGGCCGGGGAGCGGCAAGACGCGCGTGTTGACCCATCGCATCGCCTGGCTGGTGACCGAACGGGACGTGGCTCCCTGGCGTATTATGGCGGTCACGTTTACCAACAAGGCGGCCCGCGAAATGCGGGAGCGGCTGGAAAAACTGCTCGGCTCGTCCCGCGCCCGCAGCCTGACCCTGGGCACGTTTCACGCCGCCTGCGCCCGCATCCTGCGCCGCGAGCACGAGGCCGCCGGCATCTCGCGCGACTATGTCATCTTTGACGCCGACGACCAGCTCCGCCTGATCAAACAAATCTTTAAGGAGATGGATCTCGACAAGGAACTGTACCGCCCCCAGGCAGTGCGCTCCGCCATCTCCCGCGCCAAGAACGAGATGATCCCGCCCGACCTGTACACCACCGGAACCTACCGTGGCGAGGTCATCAAACGGATTTACGAGCGGTATCAGGCGCTGCTGGCGGCCAACAGCGGGCTGGATTTCGACGATCTGCTGCTGGTGACGGTACAGACGTTCCAAAAGAACCCGGACGTGTTGTCCAAATACCAGGAACGATACCGCTACGTCCTGGTGGACGAGTTCCAGGACACCAACCAGGTACAGTACACGCTGTTGCAGCAACTCGCGGCCCGGCGTCGCAATTTGTTCTGCGTCGCCGACGAGGACCAGGCGATCTATGGCTGGCGCGGGGCCGACTATCGCAACATCCGCCGCTTCCAGGATGACAACCCCGACCTGGCGACGATCCTGCTGGAGCAAAACTATCGCTCCACGCAGACCATTCTGGACGCCGCGCACGCCGTCATCGCGCACAACCGTAACCGCACCGACAAATCGCTCTTTACGCAGCGCGGGCGCGGCAGCAAGATCACCGTCCACGAAGCATACGACCCCCGCGAGGAAGCCCGTTACGTCGTCGAGACGATTACCCGCCTGACCAGCGCAGGCACGCGGCCCGGCGACTTTGCCGTGATGTACCGCACCAACGCCCAATCCCGCGCCCTGGAAGAAGCGTTCATCAACGCCGGGATGCCATACCGGCTGGTCGGCGCGACCCGCTTTTACGCTCGCCGCGAGATCAAGGATTTGATCGCCTTCCTGCGGCTGACCCACAACCCATCCGAGGGGGTGAGCATGGCCCGCGTGATCAACGTCCCCCCCCGCGCCATCGGCAAAAAAACCGTGGCGGCGCTGGAAAGGGAGGCAGCCAGACGCGGCGTCTCGGTCTACGACGTGCTCCATGCACCTCCGGACGAGTTGGGAACGCGGGCGCGGCGGGCGCTGGCCTCGTTCCTGGAAATGCTCGCGGGCTGGGTCGCGGCGCGGGAGCAATTGACCGTGGCCCAGCTGATAGACCGCGTCCTGGAGGACACCCGTTACTCTGCTTATCTGCGCGATGGCAGCGACGAGGGAGAGGATCGTTGGGCCAACGTGCTCGAGCTGCGCAACGTGGCCGCCGATTACCAGGAGTTGAGCCTGGCCGACTTTTTAGCCGACGTTGCGCTCGTCTCCGACGTGGATAACATGGACGCGGGTACAGACGCGCCGACGCTGCTCACACTCCACAGCGCCAAGGGCCTCGAATTCCCCATCGTCTTTATCGTTGGCCTGGAGGAAGGAATGTTACCCCACAGCCGCTCGCTCGACGACCCGGAGCAAATGGCCGAAGAACGGCGGTTGATGTACGTCGGGCTGACGCGGGCAAAGGAACGGTTGTTCCTGAGCCACGTCTTTGCCCGCACCAGCTATGGCGAGAGCGAGTACCCCGATCCCAGCCGCTTCCTGGACGACATTCCCCTGGAACTGGTCAACGGTTCGCGGCGGCAAAAACGCAGCCGGGGGATCGAGAAACAGTGGAGCGCGAGCATCGAGCAGCAGTGGAAATCTGCCGGTGATTCGCTACCCTCCGCGCACCGCTCCCCGCAATTCCACGCCGGACAGCGGGTGCGGCACGCAACCTTTGGCGCGGGACTGGTGATACAAAGCCGCAGCGACGGCGACGACGAGATCGTGACGGTGGCTTTCGAGGAATCCGGCCTCAAACGGCTCCTGGCGAGCGCAGCTCACCTGGAACGGACCGAGACCGCGTGATTGAGGTGTGTCTCATAGTAGATGGCTCCCCCTGAACAAAATCTGATGGATCAAAAATCTAACAACCAGGAGAATAAACAATGAAACTATACCGTCTCGAAACTGTATCCTGGCAGGACTCGCAACTGCTCTACCACGCCCTGCCCCGCCTGGGCCGCGAGGGGCTGATTCTGCTCTCCCCCGGCTCACCCTACGTCTGCATCGGCTACCACCAGGACGCCGCGCAGGAGGTGGACATGGAATACTGCCGCCAGCACAACATCCCCGTCTTCCGGCGCGAGGTCGGCGGCGGCGCGGTCTACCTGGACGGGGCGCAACTATTCTGGCAGCTCGTCATTCACAAGGACAACCCGCTCGTCCCTGCCGGTAAGGACGCCTTTTACCAGCGATTCCTGCAACCGCCCATCGCGGCCTACCGGGCGCTGGGCATCCCGGCCGAGTACAAACCGGTCAACGACATCGTCGCCAACCACCGCAAAGTCTCCGGTACGGGCGTGGCCGAGATCGAGGACTATATCATCTTTGTCGGCAACCTGATCGTGGATTTCGACTATGAGATGATGGCCCGCGTGCTTCGCGTACCAGACGAAAAGTTCCGCGACAAGGTCTACAAGACGATCTATGAGAACCTCTCGACCATCGAGCGCGAGATAGAGGACGTGCCGCCGACGGATGAACTGTGGACGCTGATGGCGGACAAGTTCGCCGAACTATTGGGGCCGCTGGAGGAACAGCGGGAGGTGGACGCCGCCTGGCGGGCCAAAGCGGACGAATTGGCTCCCCAGCTCCTCAGCGACGAGTGGCTGCTCCGGGCCAGGCCGGAGCGGGGCGGGCGAAAGGTCAAAATCCGTGACGGGGTCGAGATCAGACACAAAATGCACAAAGCTCCCGGCGGCCTGATCCGCGCCACATTCCAGGTGGAAGAGGGAATCATTACCCAGGTCGAACTCTCCGGCGATTTCTTTTTCTTCCCGGCGGAGCGGCTGGCGGAGATGGAGGAGGCGCTGGTGAACGCGCCGCTGGCAGAGGCGGAGCAGGTCATCGCCCGCTTTTACGCCGAGCACCAGGTCGAAAGCCCCGGCGTCACACCGGCCGACTTTGCCCAGGTGCTGACCTGAGATAAATCCAGGGCTGTTCAATTCTAGCGCACCCGGCTGCTGGACGCAGACAAACGCAGATCAGGTGACAGAGGAAAAACAGCGTTTTCAGCGTTCGTCTGCGTCCTA
>CAYNVC010000167.1:0-6337 GCA_964400615.1 uncultured Anaerolineales bacterium
CAATGACTGATGGACAATGGACGAATTGGCGCTAATCTGCGCCCGGCTCTGAGTCAAGATACGGCTGCGTCCCCGTTTGTGGTCTGGCTCGAATTGCGGTAGAATGGCGCGGTCGGGCAAATTTCTGCCTGCGACGAGACGGGGGAGATGAATTGGAAGAAATCCAGATACCATCACGAGGTAAAGTAGAGGTCGCGCAGGCGGCGGGAATAGTCGCCCTGGGCAACGTCACCAGCCGGGTGCTGGGGCTGGCGCGGGTGATGGTGCAGTCGGGCCTCTTTGGCGCGGGGCCGCACGTGGACGCGCTGAACGCGGCCCTGCGCGTCCCCAGTACGCTCTACGATCTCCTGGTGGGTGGTATGGTCAGTTCGGCGCTGGTTCCCGTCCTTTCCGATTACGCCGCGCCGGAGCAGCGGGCCGAGTTGTGGCGTCTGCTCAGCGTGCTGCTCAGCGTCATCACGTTGATGATGTGCGCGTTGGTTCTGCTGGGCGAGGCTCTGGCCCCGCAGATCGTCCTGTTGCTGGTGGGGGGGTTGCTCCCCTCCTACCGTGCCCTGGCGGTCAGCCTGCTGCGCATGGCGTTGCCGGCAGTCGTCTTTCTCAGCCTCTCCAGCATCCTCTCCGGCGTCCTCTATGCTCTCAAACGGTTCACCTTTCCCGCTTTCACCGCCACAGTCTTTAACGTCGGGGTCGTTGCAGTGGCGTTGTTGATGGGCCGGCGCTGGGGAGTGCGCAGTATGGTGGTTGGGATGTTGGTGGGGGCTGCTCTCCAGGTGGTGCTTCAACTGCCGGGCCTGCGGGGCGTCCACCTGCGCCTGGCGCTCGACTTGCGTCACCCGGCCCTGCGCCGCATTGGAGTGCTGTACCTGCCCATCCTGATCGGTCTGGCCGTGGATACGCTGGCGGTGTTTCTGAGCTATAACCTGGCCTCCCGCATCGGCGGAGGTTCCATCTCCTGGATGGAGTACGCTGCGACCATCATCCAATTCCCCCTGGGGCTGGTCGTCGCCGCCGTCTCCATTGCCATTCTGCCGACCCTCTCCCGGCAGGCCGGGGAAGGGGATGGTTCCTTTCTGGCTATCCTGGCCCAGGGACTGCGGTTGGTGTTGGCGTTGATCATTCCGGCCGCGGCCGGGCTGTACGTGCTGGCGCACCCTATCGTCGCCCTCATCTTTGAGCACGGCGACTTTACCACGGCGGATACGGTGGCGACCGCCGTCGCGCTGCGTTGCAACCTCCTGGGACTGCTCTTTGCTGCCGTGGACCAGCCGCTCATTTTTGCCTTTTACGCCCGCAAGGATACGCTGACTCCCACTCTCGTGGGGGTGGGGACGACGTTTCTCTACGTCCTGATGGCCTTGTCTCTCTGGTGGGCGGGAGCGTTGACCCTGCCGCTCCTCGTGCTGGTCAACTCGTTCAAGTGGACCACGCACGCGCTGGCTATGCTGGCGCTGACGCGGCGTCGTATGGGCAGGCTGGGTGACTATGGGTTGTGGCCCCTCGTGCTCAAGGCCGCGCTCGCTTCGCTGGCGATGGCTGCCGCTGCCGGGGGCGCGATGCGTGGGTTGGCTTTGGCGTCACCGCCGGGTAAGCTGGGGGAATTGTTGATCGTGGGCGGGGCGGGGGGAGTCGGAGTGGCCGTCTACGGGGTTCTGGCTTTGCTATTGCGAATTGACGAGATTCACCTGCTCCGCGCCGCATTCACCGATGGGCTGCGCCGCTTGACGGGGTGGAGACGGTAGATTATAATGCTCGGCGGGAAACGTGAGGCATGGAAATTGGGGATTGAGCAAATTCAACCGGTTCGTCCGGAGCAGTACGACGAGGCGTATTTCCTTAGCTCTTGCGAGGGATACGCCGAGTTCATCTCTAGCGAGGGGGCGCACCTTTCGCGCCGCCTGAGCGAGGCTTTCGCGGTCGCCGAGGTTGCGCCGGGGATGCGGGTGCTGGACGTGGGCTGTGGGCGGGGCGAGATTCTGCGCCGCTGCGCCGAGTTGGGAGCACAGGCTTACGGCGTGGACTATGCGCCGGTGGCGGCGCGGATGGCGCTCAAATTGGCGGTGGGTGTGGTTTACCAGGCCGACGCCAAGGAATTGCCCTTTCCCGCTGCTTTTTTCGACCGTGTGCTGATGTTCGACCTGGTGGAGCACCTGCACCCGTGGGAGCTGGATCGCGCGTTGGCGGAGGCGCGGCGCGTGTTGCGCCCCGATGGGCGGCTCATCATCCACACCGCTCCCAACGTCTGGTACGACAGGTACGCCTACACACTGGTGCGCCTGGTGCGCACGGCGATGGGCCAGGGGACAGGATACCCCAAAGATCCACGCGCCATCGTCCCGGCCAACCTGGACGTTCACGTGAACGAACAGAGCGCACTCAGCCTGTGGCGGGTATTGCGACGGGCGGGGTTCCGCGCCCAGGTGTGGCTGGATACCCCTCCCCAGCACCGGCAAGAGGGATGGGTGTTCCGAGTTGTGCGGCACGTCCTGTTCAACTGGCCTCCCTTTTCCTGGTTCTTTGAGCGAGAGGTGTTCGCGGTGGCGCGGGTGGGAGCCTGAGATGAAAGACCGGCGTCCGGTTGACGAATTATCCATAGAGGAATTGGAGGAGGTGCTGCGCGTCCGCAAGCGTGAGGCGCGGCTGGAGCGTCTGCGCCAGATGGGCAAACAAATCCCCGGCGAAGGTTTCGATCCATTGGTCGCACAGCCGGTCGAACCGCCGCCGCCTCCGTTGCCGACGGACTACCGCCGCTTTGCGGGGGAGGGGGCTACGGCGCAGTACCGCGCTCACGCGCCGGACGAGGGACTCGTGGAGGAGGAGCCGCGCCGCGAACGGCGGCCGGTGCGCTGGGATTGGCTGCGCGACAAGGGCCTGCTGGTGATCGAACTGGCGCTGGCGTTGAGCCTGGTGCTGGTGCTGTTCAATTTGCAGGCGACGCAGCGCGAGATAAACGAGGGGGCCAGCCAGGCCCAGCAACTGCCGACCCTGACACCCACCCCGCTCATCCGCGTGGTACTGTTGCCGGGCGGGCACACGCCGCCGGATTCGCCCGGTGGCCCAGCGCCGGAGGAAATCCCGGCTCACCTGCGCGATCTGGTGAGCGCGATCACGCCGCTGCCCATGCCGACTCCCGGCCCGGAGCAGGCCGTCCGCATCCAGATTCCGGCCATCGGGGTGGACGGGCCGGTGGTGGAGGGGGACGACTGGGAATCGTTGAAGCAGGGAGCGGGGCATCACGTCGGCAGCGCCAACCCCGGCGAGAGCGGCAATTGCGTCATCTCGGCCCACGATGACATTTTTGGCGAGATGTTCCGCGATCTGCCATCTCTCGACCTGGGGGACGAGGTGCTCTTGCACACCGCCAGCCGGGTCTATCGTTACGTCGTCACCCAAAAGCGCGTCATCGAGCCGACGGACGTGAGCGTGATGTACCCCACGTCCGGGCCGGTGCTGACGCTGATCACTTGTTACCCGTATGGAATCGACACGCAGCGCATCGTCGTAGTTACAGAGTTAAAACCGTAGAGAGGAGATAGAAATCGTGGCAAAGAAATCACGTCGTGTGAGGAAAAAGGGGCGCTCGGTGCGTCTCTCGCAGGCTCAGATGGTTCGACCGGAGGTCGGTCAGGCGGTCCAGGCCCGGCCCGCGTCACGGGCAGCGCAACCTGTGATCGCCGCGCGTCAGGCCAGGTCGCAGCCGCTCAGTTTGCAAGAGGAGTATTCTTACGTCGTTGCCGATCTCAAGCGCATTGGACTCATCGCTCTGGGTATGCTGGTGCTGTTGATCGTCCTGGCGCTGTTGTTAACCTGACGCGCGACGCGCCAGCGCCGCCAGTCCCCAGGATACTCCCCAATGGAGCGCGACCGCCAACCACAGGTTTTGGGTTAGCAGGAATAGCACGCTGCTGACGACCGCCAGCGCTCCATACATCAACCGGACGGGAACCTTGCCCGGATCGCCGCAGCCCTCGCGCCAGGCCGGGTTGAGCGCTGCCTCCAACGCTACCAGCGCCAGCCCGGCCCAGGTTCCCCAATACGCGCCCAGTACGACGATGGGCGCGTTGCGGTAAAAAGCCCAATGTACCTGGTGGTAGGCCGCTTCGCGCAGCAGCACCCAGCCGGAAGCACCGGCCCCGGCGACTCGTCTTTCTGCGTCGGCGGCCAACGCGCGGTTATATGCCCACCAACCCAGCGCCAGCATTGCCCAGGCACAGATGCCCAACGTTACCGCCCATCCCACGTCCCGCGCCCAGTCGAGCCAGTTGGCGGCGGGGGCAACGCCCACCTTTTCCACGTTCAGCCCCAGGATTCCCGCGACTATGGCGTCACGCCCCCACAAAAGCGCCCCGTATGGCAGGCCAATGTAATAGACCAGGCGCAGGAATTGGAGCAGCCAGGGAGCAAAACGCCACGTGGTTACGGGGGCGATGTATTTTTCATAGCGAGGTTGGCGCAAGAGCCAGGCCAGGTTCGTCCAGAGCAGGGCCAGAAACAGAGAGCCGCCCAGCCACTCCCACGCTGCGGTTGGATTTGGTACGTTCATTCCCCTCGTAACGGTACGCTCAATTTGATTTGTGTCCCCTGGCCCGGCACCGAGGAAACCTCCAGTGTGCCGTTGACCAGTTCCGCCCGCTCGTACATGTTGACCATCCCCAGGCTGCCGCGCTCGTCGTAGCGTGCCTGGACGGCGTCCACGTCGAACCCGCGCCCATCGTCCGCCACCTCGGCGACGAATGTGCCGGACTGGACGTAGAGGCGGATCTGGATTTGGTTGGCGTGGGCGTGTTTGCGAGCGTTGCCGATTGCTTCCTCGATGATGTAAAAGATCACCCCCTGAGCGTTCTTGTCCAGCGGCTTGTCTACTTCCGGCGCGGCGTTCAGGTGGATCGGCAAGTCGTCCGTCTCGGCCAATTTGCTGATGTATTGCTCCAATGCGGCTCGTAGCCCCTGCGTCTCGAGAATGAGGGGCCGGAGTGTAAAGAGCATGTGGCGGATCTCTTTCGTCGTGCGCCGCGCCAGCTCTTCGGTCCGCGTTATCTCTTCGAGCGCCTGCTCCATATTCCCGTCGTTTTTGATCAACATCTGGGCATAATTCAGCCGCATGGCGATGGCGGCAATGCTCTGCGTGGGGCCGTCGTGCAGGTCGCGGGCCAGCTTTTTGCGGGCGTCCTCCTCCACCTCCACGATGCGCTCCTTCTCCTCCATCAAGCTCTGGTAGAGTTGGGCGTTTTGGAGCGCGACGATGGCCTGGTTGCATATAGCGGTGAGCAGGTTTTTGTGCTCTTCTGTGTATGCGCCGGGTTTGGGGCTGCCAAAAACCACCGCGCCGAAACTTTCAAACCCGGCCCGCAGTGGCACGATTATCGCTTGCTGGCAACTGTGCATCATGACCAACTGTCCCAGTTCCGGGTCCTCGGACGGATTGTTTACTACCACAGCCTCGGCCATCGTCAGCGCCTGTGCCAGAGCGCCGCTTTGGCCCGCGAACGTGGCCTGTTGGTCGCGCTGCGTCAGGTGACGTGAGGCCACGATCTGCAGGTTGTTTTGTCCAAAGAGCATCACCATGCTCACGTGAGAGGAATCTGTGCGCCGTCCCCATTCGTGCATTCCCGCTTCTCCCACTTCGAGCACTGCTTTCAACACAGCGTTATAGTTCAGGGTGGCGCTGAGTGTGCTCGCCAGTTCAAAGATTGCGTGGGTGCGCTCTTGGGCCGCACGCAGCTTGCGTATCTCGCCCTCTTCCGCCAGACGGTGTTTGCGAGCGATGGCGCGTTTTACTTTGTCCCCCGCCAGCCCGCTAACTGCGGCTGCCAGCACAAGAACCAGGGAGCGGATGGTAAAGGGAAGCGCATCTACCCACGTCGTGGTGGGGGGGGCGATGGCGTATCCTGCCAGCCCGCCACTGACGACGATGAGCAGAGCAACCAGCGGGCTGACTGCCCAGGGGAAGCGCAGCGCGGTGGTGAGGACGGGAAACAGGGCGAAAAACAGCAGCGGGCTGGTCAGCCCACCTGACGTGAGGATAAAGCCGATGGACAGGAGTATATCGGCCAGCAGAGTCATCAACGACATGTAACGCGGGCGGCTCCCATAAGAAAGCAGCAGCATCACGGTCAGGTTGTAGAGAGCGGCGAACACGAGGAGGATAATTTGGGGCGGGATGGAGGCGACGGTGAGGGGGTAAAGCTCGTAGTTGAGTAATATATCTGCCAGGCTGACGAAAGCCACGCTTACCAGGAGCAACCAGCGCAGGTTGCTGATGAGCCAATCTAGCTGGAATTGCTCACTGGTATTACGTGGCATGGGCATAGTCGTTTCTCTATATAACCAGACAGGC
>CAYNVC010000168.1:0-5519 GCA_964400615.1 uncultured Anaerolineales bacterium
CGTGAGCTGGGTTCAGACCGTCGTGAGACAGGTCGGTCTCTATCCGCTGTGGGCGCAGGGGACTTGAGGGGAGCTGCTTTTAGTACGAGAGGACCGAAGTGGACAGACCTCTAGTGTGCCAGTTGTCCCGCCAGGGGCATTGCTGGGTAGCTACGTCTGGCAGAGATAACCGCTGAAAGCATCTAAGTGGGAAACTCGCCCCAAGATTAGGTCCCCCATCCCGTTAAGGGAGTAAGACCGCCGGAAGACTACCGGTTTGATAGGCGGGAGGTGTAAGCGCAGCAATGCGTTTAGCTAACCCGTACTAACGGTCGAGGGCTTGTTGTGGTGCGGAGAACTTGGAGTTTTCGCCCTGTTCAGTTAATTAAAAATATTTGAGTCCCTTGGTGATTCTAGCGGCGGGGGTACACCCGGTCCCATCTCGAACCCGGAAGTTAAGCCCGCCAGCGCCGATGGTACTGGGGGGGAGGCCCCCCGGGAGAGTAGGTCATTGCCAAGGGGCTTTTTGTATCTGCTCAAGCTGCGGAGGGCAGTGGTTGAAATTGTCTCTAATGAGCTTGCAGCTGGCGTGGACTAGAAAATAACGCCGCGCTCAAACGAGCGCGGCGCAAATCGGTGGCGTTTCCTTCTGCGTTCGATCTAGCTCTCTTCCTTCGTTTCCCCTTCTTCGTTGCTCTCTCCGCCAATACCCCGCCGGAATTCACGGATGCCTTCTCCCAGGTCTTTGCCCAGTTTGCCCAGCCTGCCTACACCAAAGATGAGCACTACGATGACCAGGATGATGATCAATTCCATCGGGCCGAGTTGTTTGAATAACATGTTCTTCTCCTTTGCCGAATTGTAGCTGGATGGGATACGGCGGACTGGCCGTTTCCGTTTCGTTATTATAGCACATCTCACTGGAACTTCAACCGACTTGCCTATCTGGCCTTAAAGTGTTAGACTATGCCCTGATTGTTGAGAGGAGGCTGTGATGGCAGTGCAGGCGTTGTATCGCAAGTGGCGGCCCAAAACGTTCGACGAGGTGGTGGGGCAGGAACACGTCGTGCGCACGTTGCGCAATGCGCTTACCTCTGGAAGAATTCACCACGCATATCTCTTCGCCGGCCCCAGGGGCACCGGCAAGACGACCACCGCCCGCTTACTGGCTAAGGCGGTCAACTGTCTGGCTCCGGAGGAGCAACGCCCCTGCAACGAGTGTGCTATCTGCCAGGCGGTCAACGAGCGGCGGCTGCTCGACCTGATCGAGATTGACGCCGCTTCCAACACCAGTGTAGAGGACGTGCGCGAGCTGCGGGAGCGGGTTGGATTCCGGCCCAACGAGGCCCGCTACAAGGTCTATGTGATTGACGAGGTGCACATGCTCTCCAATTCCGCCTTCAACGCCCTGCTCAAGACGTTGGAGGAGCCTCCCGCTCACGCCATTTTCGTCCTGGCGACCACCGAGCCGCACAAGATTCCGGCCACGGTACTCTCCCGCTGCCAGCGGTTTGATTTCCGTCGTATCCCGGTGAGCAGCATCGTCGCCCGCCTGGAGTGGATGGCCGGACAGGAACACATCCAGGTTGACCGGGAGGCGCTGGCCCTGGTCGCCCGCCAGGCGACCGGCAGCATGCGGGACGCCGAGAGTTTGCTCGATCAACTGGCCTCTTACGATAGCGGCGGCATCACGGCAGCCGACGTGCGTGCGGCGTTGGGAACCGGCGCTAGCGAGGCGGTGATCCAGGTGGCCGACGCGCTGGCTCAGGGGGACGCAGCGCAGGGTTTGGGAATCATCAACGCGGCTGTGGATGAGGGGACGGACGCGCGCCAGTTCGCGCGGCAGATAGTGGAGCATTTACGGGCGCTGCTCCTGTTGCGGCTCCAGTCTGGCGTCGCGCTGGATTACGTCACGGATGACCTGCGCCCGCGTTTGGAGGCTCAGGCGGCTTTGTTCCCCTCGCACCAGGTTCTGGCCCGCGCGGTGCGGCTCTTTAGCCAGGCCGCGGTCGAGGCCAAAGGTGGCTGGCAGCCTCAGCTGCCGTTGGAGATGGCTCTCGTCGAGGCCGTTCTCCCCGGCCAGCGGGGAGAGGAAAAACAGTCCTCCCCCCCTCCGGAAAAACCGCGCACTCCTTCCCCCGCCCCCTCGCGCCGTCCGCCGAATCCTGCCCCGCAGCCTCGGCCTGCGCCCGTGCGTTCGGCCTCTCCTGCCACGGCGGTGCGGGAACCGGTCGCCGCTTACGACTCTTTCGCACCTGGCGACGGGTCGTTGACGCCGGACGCGCTGCGGAACCGTTGGACGGAGCTTTTGAGCGCCCTGCGCCCGCGCAACCTGTCGCTCGAGGCGTTGATGCACTCGTGCAAGCCGGTGGCGGTCGAGGGAAACGTGGTCGTGTTGGGGTTCGCGCACCAGTTTCATCGCAGCAAGGTGGAGGAAGAGCACAACAAACAGGTCGTGGAAGAGGTCTTGGGCGACTTGTTGGGACAGCGCTACCGGGTGCGCTGTGTCTTGGATCGAGAGTCGGGCGGGGAAAAATCGCCCGGGCCGGCAGAGCAGGCGGTCGCCGATGACCCGTTGGTGCGGGCGGCGGTTCGAGACCTGGGGGCACAGGTCGTGCAGAGATAGGGATAATCGAGGAGGTCATTTTGACGAGGAAAATCAAGCGCAAGGGTGGTCTGTTAAAAGGCAAGGCCGGGATGCTCCAGCAGTTACAGGGGTTGCAGGAGGGGGTGCTCAGGGCGCAGGAGGAGGCGGCCGCGCTGGTGATCACGGCGACGGCGGGCGGCGGCGCGGTGAGCGCCGTGGTAACGGGGGAGCGGCGGGTACAGTCGCTGACCATCGCGCCGGAGGTGGTTGACCCGGAGGACGTGGAGATGTTGCAGGATTTGGTCGTCGCCGCGGTCAACGCCGGGTTGGAGCAGGTGGAGCAGGCCACTGCCGAGCGATTGGCCGAGGTCACGGGCGGGCTGGGATTGAATATCCCCGGTCTGACCTAGTTCGGGGGGGCGTCGTGCAAACTGTCCCTGCCTCGGTGACGCGGCTCATTGACGTGCTGGCCGAGTTGCCGGGTATCGGGCGCAAGACTGCCGCCCGGCTCACTTTTTTCCTGCTGCGCAACAAGTCGGATTTGGCGCAGCGGCTGGCGGAAGCGCTGCGTGAACTGAAAGAGCGCACCCGTTTTTGCTCGGTCTGCTACAACATCACCGAGCAAGACCCCTGCCCCATCTGCGCGGACGTGGGGCGTGACCGGGCCAAGATTTGTGTGGTCGAGGAGCCGTTGGACGTGCTGGCGATTGAGCAGGCCCAGGCGTACAATGGGCTGTATCACGTCTTGCACGGCGTCCTGTCCCCGGCGGAGGGGATGTTTGTCGAGAATTTGCGCATCGGCGAGTTGATGGCTCGCGTCCGCAGCGGCGGCGTGGAAGAGGTGATTCTGGCGACGAATCCCACGAGCGAGGGGGATTGGACGGCCTCTTATTTGTTGACCCAGTTGCGCCCGCTGGGTGTGCGCGTCACCCGGCTGGGACGGGGGCTGCCCGTGGGTGGGGATTTGGAATACGCCGACGCGGTGACGCTCTCGCGGGCGTTGGAGGGGCGGAAGGAGATCTGACCCCCGAGTTCATCTGACGAGGAGTTTGCTCATGGCACTTTTGATTGGCATCGTCCTGGTGCTCGTCGCCGGCCTCCTGCCGATGGCCCTCTACGCGCTCGTTCTGTGGTGGTTCGACCGGTACGAGAAGGAGCCGCTGGGTTTGCTGATCGCTGCCTTTCTGTGGGGCGCGGTTCCGGCGATCATCTTTTCTCTCATCACCGAACTGGTTCTCGATATTCCCATCTCTTATTTCGTCGTCTCGCCGGCGACATCTGACCTGATCGGGGCGGCGGTGGTAGCCCCGCTGACGGAGGAGGTTTTCAAAGGGGCGGCGCTGTTGCTGCTGTTCATCTTTTTCCGCCGCGAGATTGATAGCCCCCTCGACGGCATCATCTACGGTGGGCTGGTGGGGTTTGGCTTTGCCGCCGTGGAAAACGTGTTCTATTTTTCCAGCGCCTTGGTGGAATCCGGGCCGGGCGGCGTCATCCGGCTGGCGCTGTTGCGTGCCTTTGTGTTTGGGCTGAACCACGCTTTGTTCACCGGTTTGACCGGGCTAGGGCTGGCGCTGGCACGCATCTTGCCCAATCGCTTGCTCAAAGTCGCAGCCCCGTTTGCGGGCCTGATGGCCGGGATCACGGCCCACGCCGTTCACAATGGCAGCGTGACCCTGGGCAACGATTTGTGCTGGCCTTGTGTGATTGCCTTTTTGGCGGATTGGGGTGGGGTGTTGGTCCTGCTCGCCGTCGTCGTGTGGGCTTCGCTGCGTGAGCGGCGTTGGATCGTCGTCTATCTGGCCGACGAGGTGGAGCGGGGCACACTGAACCGGAACGAGTACCAGGTGGTGTGCTCCTATCTCGAGCGGGTGACAGAGCGGCTGGGTGCATTGTTCAGCGGCGACTTGCGCCGCTGGTGGAATCTGGGGCGTTACTATCGTCTGGCGACCGAACTGGCGTTCAACAAGCATCGCCTGACCCAGTTCCCGGACGAGGAGGACACGCGGGTGCGCGTGGCGCAATTGCGGGAGCAGGTGCAGGCTCAAGGGGCGGCCTGGAAAGCCTGAGTGCAAGAGCCGCCGGGTGAATCCCCGGCGGCTCTTTTTTTTGGCGGGAGTGGATGGGAGTCGAACCCACCGCGGCCCGCTCTGCGCGACCCGCCACCGGTTTTGAAGACCGGGGAAGCCACCGGGCCCCAACCACCCCCACGGAGCAACGTGCGTAAGGATAGCGCAACTTGCGCGTTTAGTCAAGTTGGGAGAGCTGCGAGAAATATGCCACTTTTGATTGACGGGCACAACTTGATTGGGCGGGGCGGACTGCCTGGCCTGAGCCTGGGCGACCCCGACGATGAGGCCAGGCTGGTGGCGCGGCTGCGGGCCTACTGCGCTCGCACGCGCAAACGGGTCACGGTGGTGTTCGACCGGGGACTGCCGGGCGGACGTTCGCTGGAACTATCCGGCGGCGGGGTGGAGGTTGTCTTTGCGCCTGCCGGCCACACCGCCGACGGCATCCTGCGCGAGCGGGTGCGCCGGGTGCGCGATCCGCGTGGGCTGACGGTGGTCACGTCGGATCTGGATGTCATCGCGACGGTGGAGGCGGGCGGGGCGCGGGTAATGCGCTCGGAGGAGTTTGCGGCCCGGTTGGTCGCGCCGTCTTTGGCGCCAGATGAAAAGGGAGCCGCGCATCTTTCGGCGCAAGAGATCGAAGAATGGCTCAAGGTGTTCGGGGCTGGACGTTAGCAGTTTGTTGGGGAGGCGTTCCACATGCGGGCGTCCCTGCCCGCCGGATCGCGGGCGTCCCCGCCCGCATGCGGCCAAGATGGCCGCGTTCCATCACCACCGCCGGATCGCGGGCGTCCCTGCCCGCATGCGGCCAAGATGGCCGCGTTCCATCATCCCCGCCGGATCGCGGGCGTCCCCGCCCGCATGCGGCCAAGATGGCCGCGTTCCAT
>CAYNVC010000168.1:5619-6250 GCA_964400615.1 uncultured Anaerolineales bacterium
CACCACCGCCGGATCGCGGGCGTCCCCGCCCGCATGCGTGCGGCCAGGATGGCCGCGTTCCATCGTTCCCGCCGGATCGCGGGCGTTCCCGCCCGCATGCGTGCGGCCAAGATGGCCGCGTTCCATCACTCTTTTATTGTTCCTGCTCCGCTCGCCGGCGCAACTGGCCGCGCAGTGTTTGGATGTCGCGCGGGACCAGGTAAGCGGTAAGGGCAAAGAAAACGGCGCACAGCGCCCAGGAAGCGGTGCAGATGATCAGGATAGCGCCTCCGAGAGATAATTTCACGGCGATCAATCCGGCCAGCAGGGGAGAGATCGCCGCCCCGGCTGACTCGCTGAAATTCTGAATCGCCAGCGCTGTGCTGCGTATCTCCGGCATGGTAACGTCGTAAGCCGTGGAGACGACGTTGGGCGAGGCGAAATGATCTGCCAGATCGGGTGATTTTTGGGCAGAAATGCCTGCTTGGGTCTGTATTTGGCTGAAAACAAGGTCCCAAACTATGCCCGAATTACGGGTAGACGTTCTATTGAAGGCCAGCGGTAAATGCCCAGTTGCAGGTGATACACGCCAGGCGCGGCGTCGGCAGGCAGGCGGATGGTGACATTATAGGCCACAATTTCGCCTGTCTCC
>CAYNVC010000169.1:0-6245 GCA_964400615.1 uncultured Anaerolineales bacterium
GCTCGACGACGCGCGGCCCGTGGCGGGGGAGTGATTCACGGGCCGGGGTGATGGTGACGCTTTCGACCCGCTCCAGTGAGCGCTGCGTGGCGGGGTCAAAGCGGCGCAGCGATTCGATCTGGCTGCCGAAAAGCTCGACCCGCACGGGGAACTGGTCGGCGGGAGGAAAGATATCGAGTATGCCGCCGCGATGGCTGAACTGGCCGGGCGCTTCGACGACGCTGACCGGCTCGTATCCCAGGCCGGCCCAGCGGCCCAGCGCCCGTTCCAGGTCGAGCGTCTGCCCCACGCGGAATTCGCGGACGGCGGTGCGGAACTGGCGCAGCGGTAACGTGCGCTGCATCAACGCGCGGGCTGAAGCGATGATCAGTTGTGGATGGCGAATGGCAAGCGGCGAATTTGCGGATTGGAGAGCCGCCAGGACGCGCAACCGCTCCACGATCACCTCTTCGGTCCAGGGGGCACGCTCGTAAAAGAGAGTCAGTGGCTCCGGGAAGCGCAATATGCTCTCCGGCACGGGGGACCAATCGCGCCAGGAGTGGGCGAGCGCCTGGGCACGCTCCACCGACCCGGCGACCACCAGCATCGGGCGCTGCAAATCGGCGGCCAGAGCGGCCAGGAGGGCGGGGCGGGCGGAGCGCAACAAGCCCAGCGATGGTAGACTCGCGCCGCCCTGCAAGTCATCCCGCAGCGAGCGGTAGGGAGCGAGCGACTCGAACGCCGCCACGAGTCCAGAGACGTTCACACTGCGTTCCCCCGGTTGTATTCGTTCATCGCCGCCTGGATTCCCTCGGTCAGCCACGTCTCGATGGCGGCCACGGCCCAGCGCAGCGTCTCTTCCAGCAACGCCTCCTCCTGGGTCGAAAAATTCTGCAAGACGTAAGCGGCCGGATCCATCCGTCCTGGGGGGCGGTCGATGCCAATGCGTAAACGGGGGAAATTTCTCCCACCCAGGTGCTCGATGATGGAACGCATACCGTTGTGCCCCCCGCTGCCCCCCTCAGGACGCAGCCGCACCGCGCCGAGGGGCAGGTCGAGATCGTCGTAGACCACGAGCAACCGTTCGAGCCGTACCTTGTAAAAGCGGGCCAGCGCGGCAACAGCACGCCCACTCTCGTTCATGAACGTCTGCGGCTGGGCAACGATGACTCTCTGCCCGCTCACAGGCCCCATAGCAACGCGGGCACGTTTCTGCTTCTTGTCAAAGGCCAGGGCGTGTGCCGCAGCAAACAACGCAACACAGCGAAAGCCCACGTTGTGCCGGTTCGAGACGTATTTGGCACCGGGGTTCCCCAGCCCCACGACGAGGGTATACTCCGGGGTTGCCGGCTGATACGGTTCCACGGCTACGCCCACCGATCCACTCCCGCGCCACACGCCTGGGACATCATTTGCCGCGCAAGTACCAGCGGATGAGAGCTTTGGTCAACAAATAAAGCCCGCCCAGCAAAAACAGCAGCGCCGTGACCAACCCCCCGCTGCAAAAGGCAGAGCGCATCTCGTGAGTGTCGAAAGGCAAATCCAACCGTTTCCCGCCGGGCGGCGTAGGCGTGACCTCCTGCTCTTGTTCCCCTGGCCGCAGCGTAGGAGTGGGGCGCGGGGTCGGAGTGGCCGGCTGCTCTATGGAAACCGGGGTAGGGGTTGGCCCAGAGACAGCCGTGGGCGGCGACGGCGGCGGCGGTGTAGGCTGCTCCCCCTCCGGGGTTGGCGATGGGACAGGTTGGGCGTTGTTCACGGTCAGGCGACTGACGAACTGCTGATAAGTAAATGGATCATCCCGCCCCATGACGGTCAAAGCCAACACGTACTGCCCACTGGGCACGCCTGTAGTATCCCAGGTCGCCAGCACGCCATTTTCGATCTGTTCACCCTGCACGTTAGCCAGGCTGATCCATTGCGACCCGCTGGTAGGTTCAGGGCCGGCGGCATAACTCACGTCGTACCAGAGAATATTAGGGTGAGTGGCAATCCCCGTGATCTCTACTACTCCACTGATGGTCATTCCATCGGTTGGGTAGGTGATGACAGCGCGAGCTTGCAGGAGAGGGGCAGCACGTCCCGGCGCTCCCAGGGCAAACAAGACCGTCGCCAATATCATCCCCACGACCAGTACACGTCTGTGCATTATGGTTCCCCCCGTGATGCAAAATTGCGCTCAATTCGAGCAGAAAGAAAGTGTAGCATGAAAGGGCCAGAATGACAAGGCAGGCGTCAGGTTTCGGGTATGCGTCACTTTTCTGCGTCAGATGGCAGGCTCCCCTGGGAACGCGGGCATCCTGCCCGCATCCGTGCGGCCACATGCGGCCAGGATGGCCGCGATCCGTGGCACGCAAAATTATGCCGCACACCCCCGGTGACAGGCAGGGTTGACCTGTACCGGTTCTTCTGCTATACTCGTTAGAGGAATTTGAATTGGCAAGACAATAACGTAACCAAGAGAGCAGCACGGTGTTCTTATAGTCAAGAGACCGCCGCTCTCCGGCATTAAACAGGGTAAAATGGCAAACAGTGTACACCAGGAGAGCGACTCGGCGCTCATCGCCCGCGCCAGGCAGGACCCAGAGGCGTTTGGGCTGCTGTACGAGCGGTACGTCGGACGCATCTATAACTATATCTATTACCGTACCAGCAACCACCACGACGCAGAAGATTTGACGGCACGCACGTTCTACCGCGCTCTGAAACAAATCCCGCGTTACGTGGATCGGGGAGCGCCATTCCTGGCATACCTGTACCGCATCGCCCACAATCTGGTGGCAAACTGGCACCGGGACAACAGCCGCCGCCAAATAATCTCGTTGGATGAATCCGTCGCCGCCTTGTTCAAGTGGAGAGATCCAGCAATTGCAGCGGAGGAACAAGCCAAAAAACGGGATGAACGAGACTGGCTACTAGAAACAGTGCGCCGCCTACCGCCGGAACGGCAACAACTGCTGATCCTGAAATTCACAGAGCGGATGAGCAACGTCGAAATCGCCCAGGTGATGGGGCGGACGGAAGGGGCGATCAAATCACTCTATCACCGCACGTTGCTGGCCTTGCGCGAAGAGCTGGCCCAAGAAATGAGCAAAGAACATCAGGAGAACGGACGATGAACAAAAAAAGTATAGAGGCGCTGGCAGCCCACGCCGAACAATTGACAGGCCATCCGGACGACGCGCAAACTCCGGATCTGACCGACCAGGAGCGGGAACAACTGGCCCCCCTGTTCCAGTTGGCCGAACAATTATACGCCAGTATGCCGCGCGTACAACCACCGGCAGCGTTCGTGCGCAGCTTGAGGAAAGAGTTGATGGAGCAGACCGCACGCCAGATCGCGCTCGAAAAACGGCGGCGGCGGACGATGGTGATCGGGGCAGCGACCGCCGGTTCTCTCGTGTCCATCGCATCGCTGGTGGGAGCAATCGCGTTCGTGGTAGCCCGCCTGCGTGCCCGCGCCCAGGCCCAGGCCATCCCCGTTCAGACCGCCTGACCCAAGCCCCGGCCTGTTTGTTGCCGGGGCTATTTCTTTACCACCTGGTGACGGCTGCGCCCTTGCTCCAAACCCCGCTTCTGGCGACGCTCCAAAACGCCGACCCGCTCCTCAAGCTCTTGCAACAACAATAGAATCTGACCAATGACCTGTTCGGCGGTCAACTTTTCTCGTTCCCAGGCCTTGATCACGTTCTGCAAACCGTAGGTTCCCATCGCCTTTCTCCTTTGAACACGCTGACGTGTAAAATTGCCCAAAATTTTGGGGAGCCTCTGCTCCCCAAAATACTCTCCCATTATACACGCAAACGTGTTGGTTGTCAAGGGGTAAAAACTAATTTTAAGGTTCCGCCTCCGCGCTCTTTTCTTCAGATTCGGACTTTTGCGTCACGGCCTGGTAATCGAAACCTGCCTGCTCGGCCACCAACGACAGCAGCCGGTTCATCCCACCGCGCGGACGGTACATCCCGGTCTCCCACTCGCTGATGGTCTGCTGGCGCGTGCCCAACTCCTCGGACATTTGCTGCTGGGTCATGCCGAGACGCTCCCGCAAGGCGCGGATGGATTCGGCATCCCACTGGTATTTGACCTTGCGCTTGCCCATTTCTACCTCCCGGTCAATTTTACCCGCCCCCGCCGCCCGTGTCAAGCACACCCACTCACCCGTTGCGCACGACCAGGGGCAGGTAGAGCCGCTCGAGCCTCTGCAAACCCAGTGCAACGTATGTCTCTGTGTACGTCCGCCGGCCATAAGGCCAATTGAAATAAAGCAGACGCTCGTACCGAACCGTCTCGGTAATGCCGGATTCGGTGCTGGTCGCCAGCAGGCGATACTCCTGCCCGGCGTAGATGGCGGCGGTGAACTCGGACGTGCTGCCCACGGTCGGTGTAACCACGTCGCCGCCGCTCCCGTCCAGCAGACGCACCGTCACCTGGGTCATTGTCACCTCCCCCGTCCCGGTGATTGATTTGTTCCACACGCCATCCCGGTTCTCGTCGGCAAAGAACGCCGCGACGCTAAAATGAACCGTGCTGGCGAGATCGAACGTGGTGTTGGCCTGGGAGAGCGCGGGCCAATCCGCCCGGTTGCCGACCTTGTCCGTGGCCCGCGAGCGAAAATAATAGCTGTGCCCGTGCTGCCCGGTAAATTGGGTAGAGGTCGCCGTGGTCGAGTGCGCCAGACTCGCCCAGCCGCCGCTGCCGTCCTGCACCTGCACGTCATAGATCCAGACTCCGGACTCGTCGTCGTGCCCTTCCCAGGTGACGGTGATGGTGGGCGTGCAAACGATGGCGGGCAGAGAGTGAACGGTGGAGGTGGGCGGTTCGTTGGGCGTCTCGGTCTCGATCAGGATGAACGGGTCGCCGCCGATGATGTAATCGTTGGGGTCAGAGACGCGTGAGGCAGTAGCGCCGGGCAGAGTCAGAGTATAGCTCCCGGCGGTGGCGGTGACGGTCTGCGTGTTTCCCATCCGATCCACGAGCGTGGCGGTGCCAATCGCGGCGGTGAGGGTGTAGACTCCGCTGGTGGGGCTTGTGTTCCACAGCACGCTGGCCCGGCCGCGCGGCGTGCCCCACAGCGTGACCCGCACGTGAGCGCCGCTGAGAACGCGGGTCGTAAAGGTGGGCGAGATCAAATAGCCGGCAACGACCTGGTAAGCGACGTAGGCGGGGCGCAAATACTTTTCGTCGTGGGTGAGACCAAAATGCTCCTCCATGTCACCGTCGTGGGCGCGGAACCAGTGATAGCGGGCCACGTTTGCGGCGATGGCATTGGCGTAGGACTGGATCAGGTAAGCCGCCGCCTCGTTCTCGGTGGCGCTGTACTCGGTGCGCACACCGGGATACGTGCCGTCGTAAACGGGCACGCCGGTCTCGGTGAGCCAGATGGGATGATCCGGCACGTAGAGTTTCATCCGGGCACGGACGTGATTCACCATATCGTAGGCGCTGGCGGAGCGGCCGTAGAAATGAACCGACATAACGTCGAAAAAATAATTATTGGCCGGGGCAGCGGGGTCATCGTTGAGCACGTCCAGCACCCGCTCGAAAAACGTCGGGTCGGCCCAGTACATCACGCCGCCAAACAACACCGTCGCGTTTGGGTTGGCCGCTTTTGCCGCCCGGTAGCCGACCCGGAGGAGTTGGGCATAGTCGGCGGCGCTGCCATCCCACACACCCCAGTTGCCATCCGGCTCGTTCCACATCTCCCATATCTGCACCGTCTGACTGTAACGGGACACGGTCTGGAAAACAAAGTCCCCCCAATAGTTGCCGGGGTCGTTCCAGGACAAATAGAGGCCCTGGGGAACGGACGAGCGGGCTGAAGGGGCCACGGGCGCACGCAGCGCCTGCCCTCCCAGGACGGGGGCGTACCAGCCCGGCGGGCGCTGCGGTGGCCCGGCAGCGCCGCCCGCAGACTTGACCGTGGCAGCCCAGTCGGGCGTCCACTGCAAGATTGCGACCAGGTCAACGTCCTCGGCCAACACATCGGTGACGAGTTCGTCGTAAGGGGAGAAATTCCACGCATTGTTCCCGCTGCCCTCGATGGTCGTCCACTGAAAATCAATCCGGTCGTAACGGACGCCGGCGCGGTGAACCAGCGGCAAAAAGGGGCGGTTGCCGTGCTCGTAATAGTTCGAGTAACAAGCCCCGGCCCGCCCGTCCGTCTCCGCCACCGGCGGCAATGGGGTGATAGCCACCGGCCCGGCGGCAACAAACCTGGTCAGCGCGGTGAGGGAGGCCAGGCTCAGGAGGATGATCAACGCCAGCAAAGG
>CAYNVC010000170.1:0-6241 GCA_964400615.1 uncultured Anaerolineales bacterium
CAACGACCCGGTGGACATGGCGACCGGCAATTTTCACTACGCCCACGTTGACCTGGCATCCGGTCTCGAGGAACCACTGGGCTTGCGTTTCGTCCGCCGCTACAACAGCGGCAGCAACTACAGCTTGGGCGTTCTGGGCTATGGCTGGCACCACAACTATGAGGTTCACCTGAGCACTCGTAGCGACGGCGGGCCGGGGTTGGGAACGCGCGGGCCAAAAGACGCGGCTGCGCTGATCGCCTATGCCTATACGGCCCTCGACCTGTTGTCCGGTAACGACCGCACCATCGAGGAGTGGATGACCACCGCACTCGCCACCAAGTGGGCTATGGATCAATTGACCGGGAACGCCGTCACAGTCCACACCGGCGACGTGACACTAGAGTTCATCCGCCTGCCCGATGGCACATTCTCGCCCCCGCCTGGCGTGGGCCGGAAACTAAAAAGATCGAGCGGTAAATACACACTCCAGGGCAGCGAGCACAACAGTCTCTTTTTCGATAGCAACGGCAACCTGGAAAAGCAACAGGACGCCAATGGCAACACACTGACCTTTACCTACAACGGCGGGCTACTTGCCACTGTCGCCACTGATACAGGCGTGACACTCACGTTGACCTACAACGGCAACAATTTCCTCACCAGCGTCACCGATCAAGCGGGCCGCGTCGTCACGTATACCTACACCGGCGGCAACAATCTAAGCACCTTTAGCGACGCCGAGAACAACACCTGGCATTACGCCTACGATACCGGGAACCACTTGACCTCAATGACGCGCCCGCGCGGCAATACCAACGTCACCAACGCCTACGATGCTCAAGGCCGGGTGATCACACAGACCGACGCTCTGAACAACACGACGGTGTTTTACTTTAGCGGCTATCGAAACGTCATGGAAACACCCGGCGCTAACCGGCTAACTTTTTACCTCGACGATTCGGGCCGCCTGACCGGCCAACTGGATGCCAGCGGCAACCGTTACTATATCACCCACGACGCCCAGGGACACACCGTCTCGGTCAAGAACCGGCGCGGAAAAACCACCGCCTTTGGTTACGACGGCGTCTCGGGCCGGCTGGCCGTCGTCACCAATACCCTGGGCAGCCACATCTATTACACCTACACCCCCCAGGTAGAGAGCTTTGGCAGCGTCACTTTCACATTCTACAACCTCACCTGTGTCTCCTACCCCGATGGCACGAAGGAGAACTCGACCTACGACGCTCATGGCAACCTGACCGCCCAACAAGATAGGCAAGGCAACACCTATCAATTCGCGTACAATACCCGTGGTCAGGTCATCACCGCGACCAACCCCGTTGGCGGCGAGCTGATATACACTTACAACGCCGATGGCACGCTGGCTTCCAGCCGCGATTCCGATACCCAGGCGACCGGATACGAGTACGACACCTGCAAACGGATGACCAAGTTGATCCACCCTGATGCCAGTTTCATCCAACTGACCTATGACTCGAACGACCAGGTGACATCCATCAGGAACGAGAACGTCCACACCTACACGTATAGCTACGACCCAAATGGGAACTTGACGCAAATCACGAACCCGGCCGGCAAGACTATCAGTTATACCATTGATAGTGCCGATAGAATCATCCGGGTGACGGACCAGTTGGGCGCATATATGACGATCACCTACAACGCCCACAATATGGCCGAATCGCTCACCGACCCCAATGGTAACACAGTCCAGTACAAGTACGATGCACAAAACCGGCTGACCGAGTTTGTGGATGGCGAAGGCTATAGCTGGCAGTGGACATACGACCCAGAACACGCAGTGGAATCCGCGATCACACCGTTGGGCCACACCACCTCGTTCAACTACAACGACAATGGCTGGCCGGTCAGCATCACCGACCCGGCCGGCAAGACGAAAAACGCCACCACCTACGACGCACTCGGCCGAGTCGCTACCCTCACCAACCTGCTGGGCCACCAGATTGCCTACACGTATGGAAACAACGGCCTGCTGCAAAGCGTCACGCTGCCGGTCGTGGGCACGGCAACCTACACCCGCACCGCCCTGGGACTGGCGGCCCAGGTCAACGATCTGAACGGTCAAAACTGGTCGTTCGCCTACACAAAGTTGGGCCGGCTGCAAACCTACACGGATGCCAACGGTAAACAGTGGACGTACAACTACGACGAGCGGGGACGCCTCTCCCAAATCAACTACCCCACCAACCAGGTGCTGACCAAAACATACGATGCCGTGGGGCACGAGACGCGCTGGCAATACTCGGATGGCCCCGACCTGCAATTCACTTACGACGATCTGGGCCGGATGACGCACGCCAACGGGATCACACTCACCTACGACGCACGCGGTAGCGTGATCGACACCGCGAACGCGGACACCAACTTTGGCACAACCTACGACGCCGGCGGGCGTCTGGAGACCGTCTCTTACAATGGACAGTTCACCGTCACCTACACCTACGACAAGCGGAATTTGCTCACCAGGGTCGAGGACGACCTGACGCACAGTTGGATAAAGCTGACCTACGACAACGATCAAGAAATGGTCAAAATCGAGCGTTCCAATGGCGTCACCACCACCTACGAACGGGACGCGAACGGTCAGGTGGTCAGAATCCTCACCCAGGCGAGCAGTGGGACATTGGGAGATCAACAATTCACCCTGGACACCGAGGGCGAGATACTACAAACGTCCCAAACCCTGCCCTACACCAGTAGCGACCTGTTGGACACCCGGACGGATACTTTTAGTTACGATTCTGCCTCTCAACTAAACTCGAACGGATACAAGTACGACGACCGGGGGCGGATGACGCAATCCCCCGCCCACACCTTTGCCTGGAACGGGGCCAACAGACTCGTGGGCATAGACGCCACCACGACCTTTACTTATAACGGGCTGGGCAATTTGACGGCGAGCACCGTAAACGGTCAAACTACTCACTATTACTACAACCACGCCCAGGCTCTCACCCCTATGGTCGCCGAGAAAAAAGGCAGCACCTTCAAGTTCTACGTCTGGACTCCGGACGGCGAACTGCTTTACGGCATAGATACCACCAGCGGGAACACGCCTTTCTTTTATCACTTTGACCGCCGTGGCTCCACTCTCTTCCTGACGAACAGCACCGGCAACGTGACCGACGCCTATGCCTACACCCCCTACGGCGAGCTGCTGGGACATCAAGGTGACAACGAGCAGGCATTTACCTTTGTGGGCCGGTTCGGAGTCAGGGCCATCGCCGCCGGGTTGTACCAGATGGGAGCCAGGTTTTACGATCCAGCCAGTGCCCGTTTTCTCTCCAGGGACGCCGTCGGCCCCGACGATTACGACCCCACGGCCTTGAACCCGTACCAATACGTCTACCAGAACCCTATGAACCTCATCGACCCGTCGGGAGAAGGAGCCTGGAATAGCGACCACACCATCTTTTACACCAATAACGGCAACATGATGGTCCAAACCAAACCACCTCATGGAAACTTTTTGGGCGCATGGAAATATGTCCACGTTGACAAAAAGAAAAATACGCCGCCCCCCGACCCTGCTCCCCCGCAGAAACCACAGAAACCGCAGGAACCACAGGAGCAGAATCAACCCCAAGAAAAGAAACCACCTCTACAACCACCGCCGAACAATCACACCGCCGAAGACAAGGCTGCGGTTGAGAGTAACGACGTCGTGTTGCAGAATTCTGCCGGCGCGGGCACACAGAGCAAGCCACCTGTCACACCACCTACCCAACAACAACAAAACCCCAACCCCGCAGAACAGGCAAGTAACGTGTTCAGGCACATGACCGAGGGGCCGGACGCCTCCGACATCACACAAAATGTGGGGATAATACCAGGGCTAGGCCCATTGGAGGTAGGCGGCAACGCCATAGACGTGACAAAGAAATTGTATGGGCTGACAGCGGGGTTGCTGGCACAGAAACACTATACAGACAAGTTGAACTCGGGCTGGAAACGAGGCGCAGGCTCAGATCAAAGCGTACAGCAGATGTTAAACCCCGGTTTGAGCAACCTGGCGCAAAAACTCAGAGAACACACGGAAAAAGTCAAGGACACCTGGCACTACAAGTTGTTCGGCTTCTAGGGTCAACAGATTCAGACCGGGAGTGCGGAGAGGCCGATTACCGCATGATTGAAAAAGTGGGTACTGGGTTGCACCCAGTACCCACTTTTGCCTGTGTATGGCAAGTTCTTGCCCGCCACAAGTTTTCTTGGGAACGACAAGCCCGGCTCGACCCATCGGCTTTTTTTGCGTCCCCGGACAGCAAGAGCTAAATTTGCCAGACTAGTCCATCGTCAAAACCCCGGCCACCTGCTCCACCGCCCAATCTATCTCCTCGCGGGTGATGACCAGCGGCGGGGCCAGCCGGATGATGTGCTCGTGCGTCTCTTTGGCTAACATCCCCCGCTCTTGCAGCGCCTCGCAGAAACGGCGCGCCCCCCCCGCCTCTGGCTTGAGCACGATGCCGACGAACAACCCCTTGCCCCGGATCAGCTTGACGTGCGGACTCTCGATCTCGCGCAGCCGGGTCATCAAATAATCCCCCAACTCGGCGGCCCGCTGGCAGAGATTTTCGTCCTGAATGACGCTGAGCGCCTCCCGCGCCACCGCGCAGGCCAGCGGGTTGCCGCCAAAGGTCGAACCGTGGTCGCCGGGGTTAAAGACCCCCAGCACCTCCTTCGAGGCCACCACCGCCGAGACCGGGTACATGCCGCCGGAGAGCGCCTTGCCCAGCGCCACCACGTCCGGGCGCACCCCCTCGTGCTCGCAGGCCAGCATCTTGCCGGTACGCCCCAGGCCGCTCTGAATCTCGTCGGCGATCATCAGGACGTTGTGCTCCGTACACAGCTCGCGCACGCGCTTGAGGTATCCCTCCGGCGGGACGACGACACCCCCCTCCCCCTGGATCGGCTCGACGATAAAGGCGACCGTGTTGGGAGTGATCGCCCGCTCCAGCGCATCGGCGTCACCGTAGGGAATCAGCTTAAAGCCGGGCGTAAAAGGCCCAAACCCATCCCGGTACTGCTCCTCCGGCGAAAAGGTAATGATCGAGATGGTGCGCCCGTGAAAGTTGCCGGAGCAAGCAATGATCTCGGCCCGGTCGTCCGCCACGCCCTTGACCTTGTAACCCCACTTGCGGGCCGCCTTGAGCGCGGTCTCCACCGCCTCCGCGCCCGAATTCATCGGCAACATCATCTCGTAGCCGGTCAACTCGCACAGCTCTTGCGCCAGCAGCGGCAGTTGATCGTTGCGGAAGGCACGCGAGGTCAACGCCAGCCGGGGCGCTTGCTCGACCATCGCCTTCACTATGCGCGGGTGGCAGTGCCCCTGGTTGACCGCCGAATAAGCGGAGAGGCAATCCAGATACTTGCGCCCCTCCACGTCCCACACCCACACCCCCTCCCCGCGCGTCAGAACCACGTCGAGCGGTTTATAGTTGTGGGCATTGTACCGATCCTCCAAAGCAATGTAATCCTGCGTGTTCAACTTGTCCATTATTCAACCCCCTTGTGAAATTACGCATTACGAAATTACGCATTACCCTGCTATGTTACCACGATTCAGCCAATAGTAAACTGACAAAATGGCAGAAAAAACGCGCGGGGCGTCACGTCAACTACCACTCTCGCGGGCGCTGTGGTATAATGCAGACCGATGACAGAATTCGTCCACCTCCACGTCCACAGCGAATATTCGCTCCTCGATGGTCTCAGCAGTTGTCAGGAACTGGCCGAGCGGGCGGTCGAGCTGGGTATGCCGGCCCTGGCCCTCACCGACCACGGCGTGATGTACGGCGCAGTCCAGTTCTACAAAACGTGCCGCGCCGCCGGAATCAAGCCCATCATCGGGATGGAGACCTATGTGGCCCCCCGTGGGCGGCAAGACCGCGACTCTAAACTCGACCGCAAGCCGTACCACCTGGTGCTCCTGGCCCAGAACGACGCCGGATACCACAATCTGATGAAGCTGGCGACCATCGCCCAACTGGAGGGGTTCTATTACAAACCGCGCGTGGACAAAGAAACGCTGGCCCAATACTCGGATGGGCTGATCGCTCTCTCCGGCTGCGGTTCCGGCGAGGTCGCTCGCCTGCTCCAGGAAGGACGGGACGACCAGGCCCGCGCGGCCATTGACTGGTACCGCCAGGTCTTTGCAGGCCGTTACTACCTGGAGATTCAGGAACACGACATCCCCGAACTGACCGAGGTCAACCGCCAA
>CAYNVC010000171.1:0-6228 GCA_964400615.1 uncultured Anaerolineales bacterium
GGTCAAGGCCAACTTTCCGGTGCGCCTGGTAGGCCGGGTGACTGATGCCAGCGACGCCCGCACGGCCACCGGATGGGGAGGCACAGGCGCTGAACGGCTGATGGGCCGGGGCGATTTCCTGGCCGTGGCCGAGGGGCGGGTGATCAGATTCCAGGCCGCCCACATCTCACCGGACGAGATACAGGACGTGGTGATAAACCTGGCACAGGGCGAGATCATGCTCGCGGGCGTCTCTGTCCCTGAGACAAACCGAATTTCCCTGCCCTGGCCGGTGAACCGGTTGGTCGAATCGCGCGCAAGAGAGGTATAGAGATGGACGAAACTGGAAACCACGCTAGATGGAATCGCCTCCAGGTTTTCGCCGCCCTGTTGGTTGTGACCTTTGCCGTGACGCTGGCCGCGATCATCGGCGACCGTTTGAGCGACGAATCGCTGGCGGTGCTGGCCGGGGCGGCGTGTGGCGTGGGGGCAGCGATCCCCACCAGCCTGTTGATCGTCTTTGTCAGCCGCAGGCGCGACGAGCAACGGGCGACCGCACCCCCCGCCGCACCACAAAACGCATACCCACCGGTGGTGGTGGTCGCACCGCCTGGCGGGCAGCAGCAGCTCCCCGCCGGTTGGAATACGCTCCCGCCCTCGTTCTCCGCCCCATTGCAGCGGAATTTTACCGTGGTGGGAGGAGCACCAGTAAACGCAGGAGGAATATCCTATGAGCATTATTCTTGACCCAAGACAGTGGACGCGGAAGAACAAGGGCGGGAGAGATCGCCGCCACACGCCGGCCGCGCGGCGCAGAGCCGAGCCGATAGAGATGCGCAAGCGGCGGCACGGCTACTTTCCCCAACAATTTGTCTGGCGCGGCCGGCGGTACGACGTGCACGCCGTGGAGCGGTGTTGGACCGTCTCGCGGCGCAGCCGGGGCAATCGGGTGGAACGGCATTGCTTCCGCGTGCGCTGCGCCGAGGGCACGTTCGACCTGTACCAGGATGCGCGAAACAACACCTGGCACATGCAGCGCCGCGTGGCGTAGGGAGGCCAGACGATGGACGAAGGTCTCTTGTGGTACGACGACGACCCCAGGCGGGAGCTGGCGGAGAAAATCGGCCGGGCCGCGCGGCGCTACCGGCAAAAGTTTGGCGCGTCCCCCGACGTTTGTTACGTTCACCCCTCGACGTTGGGGGGCGACGACGAGCAAAAGATCGGCCCGATACACCTCTCCCCCTCCCCCTCTATATTGCGTCATCATTTTTGGCTGGGCCGTGAGGTAAAAAAGCGCCGCGCCGCGAATATTCGCCAACTCGCTTGAAACACACCCATTTGACTTTTAGCGAGTTTAGCGGTATCTTATTGCCATACCACAGTCGAAAGAGGAGGCTGCGTATGGCAGAAGAGTTACCCGCCTGGCTCGCCGAAATGCGTGACCAGCAACTGGGACAATTGGAACAGGAACCGCCCCTCCCCGAGCCGGCCACCGACGACGCGATGGACGAGGTTCAAGAGCTGCCCGGCGCAATGGACTGGTTCAACGAACCAATTTCTCCACCGCCGGAGGACGTTCCGCCAGACCCAACAGAACAGGTGGACGTGTTAGAGGGCCTGCGGGAACAAATATCCCTGGCGGAGGAAGAATTCGGGCAGGAGGAAGAAGGCTCCCCCCTGGGCCGCGCCTTTGCGGGTCTGCGATCCTGGCAGCGGTTCGTCCTCGCCATCCTGCTCTTTTTGGACGTGGCATTGTGCGGCTGTATGGCCCTGCTGATGGCCGGACGGGTGGGGTTGCCATTCTAAAAGGTGCTATGGAAAGCGGAGGAGCAGGTTTGGTACATCCCGCCCCGCCTCGCCGGACGGTCCAGGCCCGTTTCCCCGACGGGCGAATATTCGAGGCCCCGGTGGGGACGGCGGTGGCGGAGTATATCGAGGCGGCGGAAAATAGCCCAACGCCGGTCATCGCGGCGCTGGTCAACGGCGAACTGCGCGAGCTGACCTATCCGCTGCAATCCGACGTGCGGGTGGATCCCGTGCTCCTCTCCGATTCCGACGGCGTGCGCATCTACCGCCGCTCCCTCTCCTTTCTGCTGGTGACGGTGGTGCGCGAGTTGTTCCCCCAGGCTCAAATTTTCGTTGACCACACCCTCCCCTTTGGCGGGTGTTTCTGCCGGGTGCGCGGACGGGAGCCGTTCGACGCGGGCGAGTTGGCGCAGATCGAGACCCGTATGCGCGAGGTCGTCGCCGAGGACGCGCCCATCACGCGCGAGTTCGCGCCGCTCGACGAGGCCATCCAGATGTTCCGCGCTCGCGGCGAGGACGAAAAAGCCGACCTGCTGATGCACCGCCAAAAGGACTATCTCTCGCTCTACAACCTGCGCGGCCTGCGCGATTACTTTCACGGCTATATGGTTCCCTCGACCGGCTACCTGCGTTATTTCGACCTCCACCTGTGGCCGCCTGGATTCGTGCTCCAGTACCCGCGCCGCCACTGGCCGACCGACCTGCGACCGGCCCGCGACCATCCCCAACTGACCGCCATCTTTCGCCAGTACGGCGAATGGCTGCACCTGCTCGGCGTGGAATCGGTGAGCGGGCTGAACGAGGCCATCGCCAGCGGGCGCATCCGCGAGATCATCCTCGTCTCGGAGGCGCTGCACGAGCAACGGGTCGCCCAAATCGCCGGCCAGATCGCCGACCGGCCAGACAGGGTACGGCTGGTGCTCATCGCCGGCCCCTCCGCCGCCGGCAAGACCACCTTTTCCAAGCGGCTCTCCATCCAACTGCTGGCGCACGGCATTCGCCCTTTTCCCCTGGGGCTAGATAATTATTTCGTCGAGCGGGCAAAAACCCCGCGCGACGAGCGGGGCGAGTACGATTTCGAGGCCCTGGAAGCGCTGGACGTGCCGCTGTTCAACCGTCACCTCCTGGCCCTGATGCGCGGGGAAGAGGTACAGCTCCCGCGCTTTAACTTTAGGACCGGCAACCGTGAGAGGGGCGAGACTGTTCAACTCGGCCCCGATCACATCATCGTCGTCGAGGGCATACACGGGCTGAACCCCCAGTTGGTGCCCGCTGTGCCGCAAGAGCGCACGTTCCGCGTCTTTATCTCGGCCCTGACACAGCTCAACATTGACCGCCACAACCGGGTGCCGACGACCGACACCCGCCTCCTGCGCCGCCTGGTGCGGGACGCTACCTACCGGGGCTATACGGCCGAAGAGACGCTCAAGCGCTGGGAGAGCGTGCGGCGCGGGGAAAAACGACACATCTTTCCCTACCAGGAGCACGCCGACGTGATGTTCAACTCGGCCCTGGTCTACGAGCTGGCGGTGCTCAAGCCACAGGCGGAGCCGTTGCTGCTCCAGGTCGAGCCTGGCAGTCCCCGGCGGGTGGAGGCCAAGCGGCTGTTGAGCTTTTTAGAGTGGTTCGAGCCGTGCGGCGGCGACCTGATCCCCGATAACTCGCTCCTGCGCGAGTTCATTGGCCGCTCCATCCTGCGCGATTATGTCCCGTGATACCGCGCGTATCCCGCGCTATGCGCTGCGCATTACGTTCCTCGTTGCTCTCCTGTTGGCCCTGGCTCTTTGGTGCCTCTCCCGCCGCCTGCTGGTTGATCTCCCATCGCCGGATCAATTATACGAGCGTGCCACGGCCTCCTCCACCCGCATCTACGATAGGAACGGACGGCTGCTGTACGAAATTCTCGACCCGCACGGTGGAGCGCACACCCCCATCCCGCTGGACGAGATTCCCCCCGCCTGCGTGAGCGCCGTCGTCGCCACCGAGGACGCCAGCTTTTACGAAAACCCCGGCGTTGATTTTTGGGCCATCCTCCGCGCTTTGTGGATCAATTTACGGGGCGGCGAAATCCTCTCCGGCGGCAGCACCATCACCCAGCAACTGGCCCGCAACCTGTTGCTCTCGCCACAGGAACGGAGCCAGGCCAGCCTGGAGCGCAAGCTGCGCGAGAGCATCCTGGCCTACCGCCTGGCGCGCACCTACAGCAAGGAGGAAATCCTCACCCTCTACCTGAACGAAACTTATTACGGCAACCTGGCCTACGGGCTGGAGGCGGCCGCTCGCACCTATTTCGCTCAGGACGCTTCCGAGCTTGACCTGGCCGAGTGTGCGTTGCTGGCCGGGCTGCCCCAGTCACCGGCCCGCTACAACCCGCTGGAGAATCCCGCCGCCGCCCGCGAGCGGCAGGCCACCGTGCTGGGATTGATGGTCAAACACGGCTACGTCTCCCAGGAGGAGGCCGACCTGGCGACAGAGGAAACACTCCACTTTGCCGCCGCCCCTTTCCCCATCCAGGCCCCGCACTTTGTGATGTACGTATATGGACAGTTGGAGCGCGAGTTCGGGCTGGAAGCGATCTACACCCAGGGGTTGCAGGTCTACACCACGCTGGATTTGGACGCCCAGGACGCGGTGCGCCGCATCGTCCGCTACCGGCTGGCGCAGTTGGCCGAGGCCCAGCCGCCCCACAACGTGAGCGACGCGGCGGTGGTGGCGCTGGACCCACACAGCGGCGCGGTGCTGGCGATGGTCGGCAGCCCCGATTATTTCGACCCCCAGATCGACGGCGCGGTCAACGGCACGGTCACACTGCGCCAACCCGGCTCGTCCATTAAACCCATCACCTACGCGGCCGCCTTCGACCCCGCTCGCCCCGCCCCGCTCACCGCCGCCACGATGATGGTGGACGTGCGCACCGGATTCGTCACCCGCGAGGGCGACCCCTACGTCCCCCGCAACTATGACCGCAAGTGGCACGGGCCGGTGCTGCTGCGGGAGGCGCTGGCCTCCAGCTACAACCTGATCGCCGTCAAAGTGTTGGATCACGTGGGGCTGGACGAGATGACCGGATTGGCGCGGGCGCTGGGCATCACCACATTCGACGCCGCCGACCGCTTTGGGCTGGCGCTGACACTGGGCGGCGGCGAGGTGCGCCTCCTGGAACTGACCGGGGCATACGCTCCCTTTGCCAACACCGGCTACCGCATCGAGCCGATCACGATCAGGCGTGTGGAGGATAGCCAGGGCCGGCTGCTCGAGGTCTGGGAGGCCGCACCGGGCCAGCGCGTGCTGGACGAGCGGGTGGCCTACCTCATCACCGACATCCTGAGCGACAACCTGGCCCGCGTCCCCTCGTTCGGCGAGGGGAGTGCGCTGCGCCTCTCCCGCCCGGCTGCCGCCAAGACCGGCACCACGTCCGACTGGCGCGACAACTGGACGGTGGGTTATACCCCCGATCTGGTGGTCGGCGTGTGGGCCGGCAACGCCGACAACACCCCCATGAACCACGTCAGCGGCGTCACCGGTGCTGCTCCCATCTGGCACGACGTGATGGAGACGTTGCTCAAAGGCCGCCCGGAGCGCCAGTTCGTGGAGCCGGAGGGGATGGTACGGGTGCGCGTGTGCGCCGATAGCGGGCTGCTGCCGGTCGAGGAGCAGGAGAACGGAGGAACGGAAGGGTGGAGGAGGCCGGCACGCTGTCCGAACACGATCAACGAGCTTTTCATCGCCGGGACCGAGCCGACCGGAACCGACGATTGGCATTGGCTGTACGCCATAGATACACGCACCGGGCTGCTGGCCGGCCCCGATTGCCCACCTGAGTTCGTCACCTGGAAACGGTACACCCTCTACCCCGCCGAAGCGCAGGACTGGGTGCGCTGGCAGTTGATTCCCCAACCGCCGCAATCCTCTACCCCCTACTCCTCACTCCCTACCCCCTACTCCCTACCCCCTACTCCCTACCCCCTCTTACTCACCAGCCCTGACCAGGGCAGCAATTACCGGCTCTCGCCCGAGATTCCGTCCGCAGCGCAGCAGATACTCGTGGCCGCCCGCCCCGCCGAGGGAATTTCACTGCGCCAGGTGACGTTGCTGGTGGATGGCGTCCCCCTGGCGACGCTGGCCGCCCCTCCCTACCAGGCGCTGTGGCCGATGGCTGTGGGGACGCACACCTTTACGGCGCGGGGTGTGGACGTGGAGGGGAACGACGTGGAGGGGAACCAGGTCACTATCTATGTGACCAGGTAATCGAAAAAGAAACCGGGTTTTCCAAAAAAACCCGGTTTCTCGGTGGGAAAAGGCGGGGAGGCAGGGATTCGAACCCTGGGTGGAGCTATTAACCCCACAACCGCTTAGCAGGCGGCCCCAATCAACCACTCTGGCACCTCCCCACGGGGATATACGTTTGTGCTTCAGGCGGAGAGGGAGGGATTCGAACCCACG
>CAYNVC010000172.1:0-6224 GCA_964400615.1 uncultured Anaerolineales bacterium
CGCTAAATTTGTAAAGATGTTTCCTGTCCCAAACTGAGCTATATGAACCATGCCATATTTCGGATACATGCAGTTCAACGCATGTTTGAACGTGAAATCGGCCAAGAGGATGTACGTCGGGCATTGGAAATGGGCAAGACAATCGAAAACTACCCCGACGATAAGCCTTATCCCAGTCGCCTGGTGTTGGGATGGAGCGGTTCGCGGCCTATCCACGTGGTGGTAGCTGACCATCTGAATCAGCGCGAGATGATAATTATCACTGTTTACGAGCCGGACTTGCTCCGATGGGAACAAGGGTTTGAGGAGAGGAGGCAATTATGAAGTGCGTGATTTGCAAGCAAGGAGAGACCATTCCCGGTCACACGACGGTGACATTGGAACGCGGCCAGACAGTGTTGGTCTTTAGGAACGTCGAGGCCCAGGTATGCACTAATTGTGGAGAGGCCTACGTCTCTGAGGAGATCACCGCGCAACTGCTGGCGGAGGCTGAGGATGCAGTCCGGGATCGGGTACAGGTGAACGTGCGGGAACTTGCGCCTGTGCTGGCGTGAACCAGGGAGAAACACACGATATTTGCCAACACAGGAGAACATCATGGTATATTTTCAGTATCCGGGGTACTCCTCGCCCCCGAGTACCGCGGATGGGAGAAACACACGTTAGCGCGCTCGCCGCTATCAATTCTTGCTTCGAAACAGTATGGAAATAAAAATCACCAACCACTCGTCAGCACAATTGCAATCACAGTCCATTACTCCCAAATCTGCAGAAATATCTATTGACGAGGTAATTCAGAGAATTGTCAATCTCAATGACGGTTTGCGAAAATTTTGGGCAGAAGCCGAAGGATGGGCTCCACTTGAAGCCGCACATCTCTTAGAGAAGTCACGGCTTGACTGGCAAGTTTCTCTATCAAACTGTTTGAGGATTTGGGTAAACGAGCCATCTCAGGAAAGTAGTGATGGGCATCTGATACTGGGATGGGCTAATCTGGGGAGTCTTGTAGAAGGAACAATGAAGTTGTTTCTATCAGTTTGGTACGAGGATTACAAGGATGACGAGGATTATATTGTTATGCGTCGAGGGGAGTTGCAAGACCCTGACAGATTGCAGTTGGAACCAATGCGCCAGTACTTTAAAAAGAAAATTTGGGATGATACTTGGGACAAGTGGGTTCAGCGAGTTCAACAAAGACGAAATGCTATCCATGCCTACAAAGATAGGGACATTGGAACACATGGTGAACTTCTAGATGACATACGGAAATATCTTGTGCTCCTTCGGTACATAAACATTCGGCTGCCGTATCCAGATGAAATATATGTCCCGCGAGAATTTTAACACTTCAGAGATTGATAGTCACAAGAGTAAATGCCTCTGGTCAAAATAAAAGTGCGCTAACCCCGCATGCACCTGATTGCGCTAATCGTGCCGCAAACCGGCGGTCCCACACGCATCTGGTTAACTTTCTAGCGAAGGTGCTCACAACGCACTCGCGCAGTGGGTGATGCTGGTCCGATATTTGACAGCACCGGAGACGATACACCCCATCGTATATTCCCAGTATCCGTGGTACTCTTTCGCAGATTTGGAGGTTTGATGAATTCTACCCAAGTTGAAACCCGTATTCGCAAGGCAAAAGAGGCGCTTGGTTCATCCCTCGTCATCCTGGGCCACCACTACCAGAAGGACCAGGTGATCCAGCACGCCGATTTTCGCGGCGACTCGCTCAAACTGGCCCGCGACGCGGCCAACTGCCACGCGGCTAAATACATCGTCTTTTGCGGCGTCCACTTTATGGCCGAGACCGCTGCTATCCTGGCCCAGCCCGGCCAGACCGTGCTCATCCCCGACCTGGAATCAGGCTGCCCGCTGGCGGAGATGGCGAACCTGGACGACGTGGAACGGGCCTGGATGGAACTGGGCCAGGTGATGGACGTGGAGCGGGAGGTGATGCCGATCACCTACGTCAACTCGTCCGCTGCGCTCAAGGCTTTCTGTGGGCGGCACGGCGGCTCTGTCTGCACCTCCTCCAACGCCCAGGCGGTCCTCACCTGGGCGCTGGAACGGCGGCCTCGCGTCCTCTTCTTCCCCGACCAACACCTGGGCCGCAACACCGCCAAAAAGATGGGCATTCCGTTGGCCGAGATGCTGCTGTGGAACCCGAACCGCCCATCCGGTGGGCACGGCGACGGGGATTTGCAGCCGGCGCGTATCCTGCTCTGGCACGGTTTCTGCAACGTCCATCAGCGCTTCCACCCACAGGACGTGACCGCCTGGCGCGAGCGCGAACCGGACATCCGCGTCATCGTCCACCCCGAGTGCCCGATGGAGGTCGTTGACCTGGCCGACGAGGCCGGATCAACCTCCTACATCATCCGCCGCGTGGAGGAATCCCCGCCGGGTTCCAGGTGGGCAATCGGCACCGAGTTCAACCTGGTCAACCGGCTGGCGGACGAGCACCCGGAGCAGACAATCGTCTCACTCTCCCCGCAGCCGAGCTATTGCCGGACGATGAACCTGATCACGGCGGAGAAACTGGCCCGCGTGCTGGAAGGATTGACCGGAGGCGAGATAATCAACCCGGTTACAGTTCCGCCGCAGGTAGCCCGCGACGCGCGGGTGGCGTTGGAGCGAATGTTGGAGGTCAGTTGATGGACGCTAGACGAAGCGACGTTTTGATCATCGGCTGCGGCATCGCCGGCGCTGCGGCGGCACTGCGGCTTTCCGAGGACAGCCAGCGCCAGATCACCGTCATCACCCGCGCCGCCGAGCCGGAGGAGAGCAACTCCCGCTACGCCCAGGGGGGCATCGTCACGATGGGAGAGGATGACAGCCCCGACCTCCTGGTGCAGGACATCCTGGCCGCCGGCGACGGCCTCAGCCTGCCCGCCGCCGCCCGCATCGTGGCCGAGGAGGGGCCGGAGCTGGTGCGCCGCGTGCTCGTTGACCAGATCGCCGTCCCCTTCGACCGCACGTCCGCCGGGCGGCTGGCATTCGGAAAGGAGGCGGCCCACTCCCGCTCCCGCATCCTCCACGTCGGCGACGCCACCGGCAAGGCGATCATCCAATCGCTCGTTGCGGCCCTACAAGAGCGGCCCAACGTCCACATCGTCACCGCTGCCACCGGTGTTGACCTGATCACCTTCCCCCACCACGCCAACGACCAGTTGACCGTCTACGAACCGGTCACATGCCACGGGGCCTACGTCTTTGAGCACACGCCACAGGTCGTCCGCCGCTACCTGGCCGGGGCGACCATCCTGGCCGCCGGTGGGCTGGGCCGCATCTACCGCTACACCACCAACCCGGAAGGCTCGCGGGGGGACGGGCTGGCGATGGCTTACCGGGCCGGGGCGCGGGTGATCAACGCCGAGTACGTCCAGTTCCACCCCACGACCTTTGCCGTGCCGGACGGGGACGGCTTTCTCATCTCGGAGGCGGTGCGGGGAGAGGGGGGCCGCCTGCTCACGCCGGACGGGCGTCATTTTATGGACGAGTACGCCCCGCAGTGGGGCGACCTGGCCCCGCGCGACGTGGTCGCCCGCGCCATCCATCACGAGATGGTCGAGCACGGCTATCCCCACGTCCTGTTGGACATTCACTCCGCCCTGCCCGCCGAACGCATCCGCGAGCGATTCCCTACCATCTACGCCCATTGCCTGGAGGATGGGGTGGACATCACCGCCCAGCCGATCCCGGTCGTCCCGGCGGCGCACTATTTCTGCGGCGGCGTCTGGACCGACGAGTGGGCACGCACGACGGTCGGGAACCTCTACGCGGTGGGCGAGGTGGCTTGCACCGGCGTGCACGGCGCTAACCGGCTGGCGAGCACGTCGCTCCTGGAGGGATTGGTCTGGGGCACTCGCGCGGCGCGTGACATAGCCGCCCGTGGCCCGTGGCCCGTCGTCGGCGAGAATGACGTGCCCTGCTGGGAGGCGGAGGGGCTGGCGGAGGAGGCCGACCCGGCTCTCATCTGGCGCGACGTGCGCACCATCCAGCACACAATGTGGCATTACGTCGGGCTGGTCCGCTCTGGCCGGCGGCTGGCCCGCGCCATGCGCGACCTGTATCACCTCAAGCAGGACATTGAGGATTTTTATCGCACCACCCGCCTGAACGACGCCCTGATCGGGCTGCGTCACAGCGTCCAGGCGGCGCTCGTGGTGGCGGCCGCCGCGCAGCACAACCGGAGCAGCCGGGGCTGCCACTACCGCGACGACACCAAAGGGTCGGCGCTGATTTAGACATACGGGAGGGGGAGAATATGGCTCACGTCACACGTTTCCTTTTTCTGCGCCATCTGCGTGCGGAACCAAACCAGTACCTGCTCCACTACCGCAAGGGAGACCTGGCCCGGCGTGGCGTGGGCCTGGCCTATTGGTTCATGCCGCTCTCGGCGGCGGTGGCCCAGGTTCCGGTGGAGGACATTGAGACCACCTTTATCCTGAACGAGCGTTCCTCCGATTTCCAGGAGGTCACGGCCCAGGTGACGTTGATCTATCGCGTCGTTGACCCGGAAAAGGCCGCCCGGCGGGTCAACTTTAGCATCTCGCTCGAGAGCGGGGCCTGGGTCGAGCAGCCGCTGCGGAGATTGGAGAACCTGTGGGCGCAGTGGTGCCGTCACCCGGCGCGGGCCTGCCTGATCGGTATGCCGGTGGTCGAGATCGTGCGGGCCGGAGCAGCCGAGGTGCGGGACGCGCTAGAGCAATCGCTGCGGGCCAACGCCGAAATCGAGGCGATGGGGCTGGCCCTGGTCAGCGTCCAGGTGGACCAGGTGACGCCGACCGCCGACCTGGAAAAGGCGTTGCAGACTCCCACCCGCGAGGCGATCCAGCAAAAGGCGGACGAGGCGACCTTTCAACGCCGTGCGCTGGCGGTGGAAAATGAGCGGGCCATCAAGGAGAACGAGCTGGCGACCGAGATCGAGTTGGCCCGCCGCCAGGAAGAACTGATTCGCCAGGAGGGAGCGAACCAGATGTTGGGGGTGCGCCAGGAGGCCGAGAGGCAGAAATTCGATGTCGAAGCGCAGGCCGAACGGGAGCAGATCACCGCGCGGGGCCAGGCCCAGGCGACGCTCATTGATGCGCAGGCGGAGGCCGAAGCGCGGCGGCAACTCCTGGCGGTCGAGACCGAGGCCGAGGCCCGCCGCGTCGAGCTGTGGCGCGACGCCCCGCCGTCGGTCGCGCTGGGGCTGGCGGCGCAACGCTTTGCCGACAAGGTGCAGACGATCCAGCACCTCAACCTGACCCCCAACCTGCTGAACGATCTCCTCCAGCACATGATGATGGATCAGGCCGCGCCGTCCGAGTGATGAAAGACCTGCGACTGCCGCGCATCGTCCTGGTGACGCGCAAGACGCCGGTCGAGTTGCTGTTGGAGCAACACGGCACGCTGGCGCAGGCCCGGTTTTACCTGGAATCGCGCGCTCAAAAGCTGGACGAGTATCAGGAGATTCACGAGCGGGTGCAGGCTGCGCTGGCCCAGGTCGTCGCGGCCATTCCGCCCGACCAGCGCCGGGCACGGGTGGAGCGGGGCGATCTGGATCGTTTCCTGTTTGCCCCGGACGACGTGGTCGTGGTGGTCGGCCAGGACGGGCTGGTGCCAAACGTAGCCAGGTTCCTGCACGGCCAGTTGACGCTCGGTATCAACCCGGACGCGGAGCGGTACGACGGGGTGCTCTGTCCGCACGCTCCCGCCGCCATTGGCGCGTTACTGGACTGGGTCAGGCGCGGCGCGGGGCCGGGGTACAGGGTCGAACGGCGGGTGATGGCGCTGGCGGAGCGGGAGGACGGTCAACGGCTGCTGGCGCTGAACGAGATATTCGTCGGCCACCGCTCGCACCAGTCGGCGCGATACCGGATTCGGGCCGGAGGTGAGGAGGAGCGACACTCGTCTTCGGGCGTGATTTGCGCCACCGGAACCGGCAGCACCGGCTGGGTCAGGTCAATCGTCGCGCAGCGCGGGTTGGAGATTGTGTTGCCCGCCCCTGAGCAGCCGCGTCTGGCCTGGTTCGTGCGCGAGCCGTTCCCCTCGGTCTATACCGGCACTGGGCTGGATTTCGGCTTTGTGGGGCCGGACGAGCGGCTGGTGCTCCACTCCGAGATGGGGGAGGGGGGCGTGATCTTTGCCGACGGGATCGAGGTTGACCGGCTCGAATTTCTGAGCGGCCAGACGGTGAGCATCACCGTGGCCCGCGAGAGGCTAAACCTGGTGGTTCC
>CAYNVC010000173.1:0-6223 GCA_964400615.1 uncultured Anaerolineales bacterium
GGATGGAGGCGACGCTCTTGGGAACGGGGGAGGAGCGGCGCAGGTGTGTCATGGAAGATATTGGGGCTGTCGGCGGCCCGCTGGCGGCGCGGGCTAGACGGGCGCAGGTACGATCGGTCATCTACGCCCCGCTGATCTCGCGCGGTCGGGTGCTGGGCGTCTTTGGCATTGGCAGCATGGAAGGGCACTCGCTCATGGATACCGATTTCGCCGAGCTGCTGGCTGCCAACCTGAGCGTCGCTTTGGAAAACGCTCACTTGTACCAGGAAGCGGTGCACACGGCTGAACGGCTGACGGAGGTAGACCGGCTCAAGAGCCAGTTCCTGGCTAACATGTCCCACGAGCTGCGCACCCCGCTCAATTCCATCATTGGCTTTTCGCGTGTCATCCTCAAAGAAATTGACGGGCCTCTCACCGAGATGCAGCGCACCGACCTGCAGGCCGTCTACGATAGTGGTCAGCACCTGCTGGGGTTGATCAACGACATCCTGGAGGTCTCCAAAGTCGAGTCCGGCAAGATGGAATTGACTTTCGAGACGGTGGATTTGAAAGAGATCATCAAGGGCGTCATGGCAACCGCTATCGCGTTGGTCAAGGACAAGCCAGAGGTCGAATTGCAACAGATCGTTCCGCCAGACCTGCCGACGATAATCGGCGACACGCGGCGCATTCGGCAGGCGGTTCTCAACCTGGTTTCCAACGCTGCCAAGTTCACCCGTGAGGGCTTTATCCGCGTCGAGGCCAGTGCCACCGACACCGAGGTGATAGTCTCGGTGGCCGATAGCGGCATTGGTATCCAACCGGGCAAGGTCGAAACAATCTTTGAACCCTTTACTCAGGCCGACGCTTCCACCACCCGTGAATTTGGCGGAACCGGTTTGGGCCTTTCCATCTCCAATAGCTTTGTCGAGATGCATGGTGGGCGCATGTGGGTGGAAAGCGAGGTTGGAAAAGGCTCCACTTTCTACATGGCCTTGCCTATCGCCGGCCCTCCCCAACAAGATGAGCGAGTGGAAGAAGAGGAACAGGAACAGGCCGAGTCCGGGCAGAAAACCGTGCTCTGCGTGGAAGATGACGAGGGAGTGATCACACTCTTCCGCCGTTATCTGAGCAAACAGGGATACCGGGTCGTTGGCCTCACTAACAGTGTGATGGCCGTGGAACGGGCCAAAGAACTGAATCCTTATGCCATCACGCTGGACGTGATGATGCCCGGCAAGGATGGCTGGCAGGTCATCCACGACCTCAAATCGGATCCACAGACTCGCAACATCCCGGTCGTCATGTGCAGTATCGTCGGTGAAAAGGAGCGTGGCCTCAGCCTGGGTGCGGCCGACTATCTGGTCAAACCGATCTTGGAGCAAGAGTTATTGAGCGCACTGGAGCGTCTGGACAACGAGGCGGGGCAACAGCTGGTGTTGGTGGTGGACGATCAGGATGATGATAGAAGCCTTTTGCGGCGCATGTTGGAGGCTCAGGAAGGATATCAGGTGATGGAGGCTAGTGGCGGTCAGGAGGCCATTGCTTTGATTAAGCAAACCCCGCCGCACATTATCATCCTCGATTTGATGATGCCAAACGTAGATGGGTTTGCCGTCCTGGAAGCGGTAAAAATGGACAAAGCTACTCGTTCTATTCCCATCGTTGTCGTGACTGCCAAAGAGTTGACGCAGGAGGAGCGCAAGATCCTCAACAGTGGCGTGGAAGCGTTATTGCAAAAGGGAATCTTTGAACAACAAGAGTTGCTGGCGGACGTGGCGGCGGCTCTGGAATGGGTGGGGCGCAAATCAGGAGGCGAACAGGAAAATGCCCAAGTTCAATCACCAGGTTTGGCTTGAGTGTGCAGATTGCGGACACCGTACTCTGTTTACCAGGCCGCTGAAAGCGTGTGAACAGTGTGGCGGACAGTGGCTCGATGCCCGCTACGATTACGACAGTGTCCGGGAGCAATGGCCCGCTGTGTTGCGCGAGCGCCCTTTTGGTATGTGGCGTTACCGGGAATTGCTCCCGCTCCTCAACGACGACAACAAGGTGACGATGGGAGAAGGGGGAACCCCACTTCTCCGCGCCGCCAATTTGGGGCTGATGCTTGGCGCTCCTCACATTTACTTCAAAGACGAGCGCCAGGGGCCGACCGGATCGTTCAAGGATCGTCAGGCAGCGCTCGCCATTTCGGTGATGAAAGAGCACGGTATCACCGAGGCCGTAGTTGCCTCGACCGGCAACGTCGCCATCTCCTATTCGGCCTACTCGGCGCTGGCCGGCATCAAGATGTGGACGTTTTTGACCAGCCTGGTGCCCTCTGAGAAAATGCGCGAGGTGGCCCTCTACGGGAGCGAGGTGGTCAAAGTAACCGCCACCTATGACCAGACCAAAAAGGTGGCGGCCGATTTTGCAGATCGCAAGGGCCTCTTTCTCGACCGGGGCATTCGGAGCATAGCGGCCCGCGAAGCCATGAAGACGCTCGCTTTCGAGGTGGCCGAGCAATTGCCTCTCTTGATCGGCGACGGTGATACACCCTGGCGTGCACCCGATTGGTACATCCAGGCCACCAGCGGTGGCATGGGGCCGGTGGGGGTGTGGAAAGCCTACGAGGAGATGATGACCCTGGGGCTGGTGGATAAAATGCCCAAACTGGCCTGTATCCAGGCCGCCGGCTGCGCCCCGATGGTTCACTCTTTCGACAAGGGGCTGGAGGAGGCCGAACCGGTGCTCAACCCGCAAACCCTGGTCATCACCATCGCCACCGGCAGCCCTGGCCCGGCCTATTCATTTCTGGCCCGCGTCATCCGCGAGCACGGCGGTGCTTTCGAGTCAGTCACCGACGAAGAGATATTCCGCGCCATGCACGTGATGGCTAAACTGGACGGCGTCTCGATGGAACCGGCGGCGGCGACCGCCTTTGCGGGATTGTTCAAGTTGCTCAATAAGGGTATAATAGGGAGGGATGAGGTCATAGTCGTCAATTGTTCCGGCCATACCTTCCCGGTCGAAAAGCATTTGCTGGGCGACGAGTGGGCGCGGACGTTGGAGGTGCGTGACAAGGAACACCACGCTGTCGAAGAGGGACTGCTTGGCTCCCTGGGGCAACTAGACAAACAAGTGCAGAGCATTGCCATCATCGAAGATAATCCTCATGCCACACTTTTACTGCGCCGCATCCTGCAAACCAGGGGCGAGTACCGGGTTTTCGAGGCTCACGATGGAGCCGCCGGCCTTGACCTGGTGCGCCGCGAACATCCCGACCTCGTCTTGCTCGATCTGATGATGCCGGTGATGGACGGGTTTGAGGTCTTGGAGGCGCTCAAGGCGGACGATGATCTGAGTGACATACCGGTGATCGTCGTCACGGCCAAGGAATTGACGCACGCTGAACAGCAGCGCCTCAGTGGACGGATTGACAAGTTGATGCAGAAAGGTTCTTTTACCGACGAAGAATTACTGCAAGAGATATTGAAGCGAGCGACATGAGTGATAGCCAGCAGTCTCAGAGAACTAGAATTCTTTACGTGGAGGATGACCCCGCCAGCGCGGCTCTGGTGCGTCGCCTGCTCGAAAGCGAAGGGTATCAGGTCGTGCATGCGGCGGATGGCCTCACTGCTATCGAGGTCGCCAAGGGCAACTCGCCTGACCTGATCTTGATGGATATAAACATCGGCGGGCTGGATGGACACGAGGTAACTACGCGCCTCCGCTCCATCAAGGAACTTGAGCAGGTGCCTATCGTGGCAGTGACCGCTGCCACGATGGACGGAGATCGAGAGCGGGCACTCATCGCCGGATGTACCGGCTACATATCCAAACCGATTGACGTGGATGTGTTCCCGGACCAGGTGCGTTCCTTCCTGGAAGGAAAGAAGGAAGCGGTCGAATCGCCGGAGGAGCGATCCGAGTACCTGATCGAGTACAGCCGCAACCTGGTGGATCGGCTGGAAAGCAAAATCCGTGAACTGGAGGGAGCGCACGCCGAGTTGCAGCGGGTCGAGAAGGTCAAGTCGGATTTTATCGTCCTTGCCAGCCACGAGCTGCGCACCCCGATGACTTGCGTCTACGGTTACATCCAGATGCTGCTCAACAACCCCGATATCCCAGGCGATCCGGAGGAAGAGGGCAGCCCGCGCAACTTGCTCCAGCGCATCGCTGACGCTGTCCACAGGCTTGGTTTGGTGTTTGAAGAGATCCGCAACGTCTCACTCATTGACACCGAGCGCCTGGACCTGGCCTGGGAGCCGGTGCCGCTCAAGCCCCTGGTGTACGGTGTGGTGGATAGCTTGAGGGGATTCGACCCGACCCGCAATCTGGAGTTTGAATTTGATGGAGTGGACACCTTGCCGGTTATCCGGGGAGACGACAAACGGTTGCATCAGGCGTTGTGGAACATTGTCAGCAACGCTATCAAGTACACCCCTGATGGTGGAACCATACGCATTTCCGGCCAGCAGGTTCAGGATACGGTGCATATCTCCGTCCACGATAGCGGTGTTGGCATTCCGTTGAGTGAGCAGGATCACATATTCGATCAGTTCTACGTCTTGGAGGACACGAGCCTGCACCACTCTAGCAAGACGGCGTTCAAAGGGGGAGGGCTGGGGTTGGGGCTGACTGTGGCGCGGGGTATCATCGAGACCCATGGGGGTAGGATTTGGGTCGAGAGTGAGGGGTACGATGAGGAACGGCTGCCGGGGAGCACGTTTCACATCCTCCTGCCGTTGCGCGGTTCCTCGTCCGCACTGCCAGTTGCGCTTAACTCTGTTTCCACTCTAGAGGGACATTCCCCTCTGCCAGAAACATTCCCCGGTCACGAGCCATCAGAATCAAGCTGATTCCTAGCAGTCCGCCCCCTACCCACTGCACGGACGTCAACCGTTCGCCCAGTATCAGGAATGCCAGTACCAGGCTGACCACCAGCTCCATCAAACTGGCTAGAGATGTCTCGATTCCTCCCAGACTTTTCAGTGCGCTGAACATTGCCAGTCGAGATAGGGCGGTCGTCAACCCCAGCGCCAGTATGACTTGCCATCCGGTGATCGTGATAGGCTCAACCGGTTGAGGTTGCACCATGCGCGCTACTCCGACCACACAGGCCATAGTCGTCAGAATGTAGAGCGAAGCCTTGCGCGACGACACGTCGGCCAGTACCCATTGTCCCAACACCAGATGCCAGCCGTAGGTCGCGGCCGAGGCGACCATGAGAGTCACCCCCAGCCAGTTCAGTTCCCCCGGCCCGGCGCGGGTCAACAGGTAAATTCCGAACGTGGAGAGCGCCAGCCGCGCCACGGTGAGGTGCGTCAGCGGTTGGCCGGCGGCAAACAGGAACAGCACCACCCACAGGGGATAAAGTGTGTTGAGCAACGAGGCGCGGGAAGCGTCGAGGTGTGAAAGCCCGGTGTAATAGAGCAGCGACCCAAAGCCGTTGACCGCGCCCACCCCCATGCACCCGACGAGATCGCGCCACGAGATCAAAATCTCGCGCCGCCAAAAGAGCGCAAAGACCAGCCAGAGGAGCAACGCTGCCGCCAACGTGCGGAAGGCGACCAGCGTGTACGGCGTCACCCCGTTGGCGTAGGCCATCTTGCCTAAAATTGGCGCCCAGCCCAGGAAAAAGCTGGCCGCAACCGTGGCCGCGAGTCCACGGCGTTGTTTGGGGCTTAGACCTGGCATATTTTTTCTCATCTAACCACCTGGATAATGACCAGAAAACAAAAGCTGACCGTTGCTGTTTTGGCAATTATCAATGTCGTCGTGATCCTGGCCCTGGCGCGGTTGGCGCTGCGTGCCCCGGCTGGCGAGAATTTGTCCGTGCCTTTGCAAGAGACCTGCCAGTTGGAAGCGGCGCAAGCGTTATCCCAGGCCGGAGTGGGTGGGACGGTGGTGCTGCTCCCTGCCGGGCAGTTGTGTTTCGAGATTCCATACTCGCTCGCGCCGGGTGAGATGCCCGACCAGGCTGCTCAACTGGCGTGGCCCGTTTTCGACGCCGTCTCCGCCCTGCGGGAGGGGGAATGTGAGTTTACCTCCGTCGAGGTTGTCATCCTGGCCCAGGGCAGTGTGGCTTATCGGATTGAAGCAAAGGTTGGCGCGGCTGACCTGGTTGCTTTTTACGCCGGCGAGTTGAGTGAGGATGAATTTGTCGAGCGCGTTGATTTTACGGTCTCCTCACCACCTCAGTGAGCGTGCGAGTCCCCGGAACGCGGCCATCCTGGTCGCATGCGTGCTGGAAGCACGC
>CAYNVC010000174.1:0-2573 GCA_964400615.1 uncultured Anaerolineales bacterium
ACTCCTCCCCAACCGTGAACAGCCGCCCCGCCCCGCGCCCAAACACCTCCGGGAAGTAAGACTCGCGGGCGGTGGTGGGGATGACCCGGTACTCGCCCGGCTGCGTGGCGCGGAAGGTGTAGGTATATTCGTATGTCCCCGCCGGCAAATAGTCGGCAAAGAGCACCACCCGGTCGTCCCGCACCTCGCTGTGGCTGTACCACTGCCACCACCAGTAGTAGAAATCGTACCAGCCCTTTTCATCCGTGTTCCGGTACAGGCCCGGCTCCTGCTCCACCAGGCTCGTCGTCGCCAGGCGGGTGTCAATCGCCTCCGCCCCGGCCGGCAGCGGATCCTCGACCACTGCATAGTAGAGATCGTGCGGCGCGACGATGGTCAGGTTGACCCGCACCACGTCCCCGACTGCGACCTGGTTCACCTCCGGGCATTTGACTCCCTCCGTGCACGCGGGGTCGGTGTAGCGGCGCGAGACAATGACGCCCCGGTCGAGCGGCTCGATCTCCTCCACCGGCAGGTAGACTTGGAGGTGGGCGGTATAGTACAGCCGGCCCGCGCCCGGCCCGCGCCCAACAGTCAGCCGGTTCGAGCCGCCGGATAGCAGGTCGGCCACGGCCACGCGCAGCTTGATCGGTTCGTCCACCGTGTCCGGCGTGATCGTTCCCTCGGCCAGCGATTCGTCGTCGAGCCAGACGCCGTAATCGTATTCCCCTTGCAGCTCGCCGGTGACGGTCATCCAGTCGGTGAGGGCCATGAGCGCCCATGTGGTCTCCTGGGTCGTCTCCCAAATGCCATCTCGACGGGCGACCATCAGCCAGCGCACCACGTTGGGGATGAGCGCGTTTTCGGGGTCGAGCCGGGTCAGCGCGTCCAGGATGACCGCCGTGGAGCGGGTGTCGGTGTTCATGGCCCAATAGTCGTAATCAGCCTCCTCCCAGTGAGCGCCGGTCGCGCTGAGGATGGCCGCGTTCTGCAGGTCAGAGAGAAGCGTGGCGATGCGGCCATCGTCGCTTTCGATCAGCCCCAGCGCCAGCGCCAGGAAGGCCCGCCCATAGTGGTTGAGCTTGTCGCGCCGCCGGAACAACTCCTCCGTGTACTCGTTGGCGCGGCCCGTCTCGCCCGCCTCCGCCAGCACGTAGAGCGTGAACGCCTGCCGGTTCGCCTGGCGGTAGGATTGCAGCTCGCGGGCCGTGACCAGCGTGGAGGCCAGATAGTCCAGCCCGCGAGACAGGTTGGTGTCTTGCACCGCGAAACCGGCCTCCCGCGCCTCAACCAGCGCCAGGATGACGTAGCCGCTCAGGTACGGGGTGCTCTCCTCCCCTCCCCACCAGCCCCAGCCGCCATCCTCGTTCTGCCGCCGGTAGAGCTTGTCCAGCCCCTCCTCGACCAGGTCGGGCAGTTTGGCTTCCAGTTCCGGGTTCTCGATTCCCAGGTTCTGCAACGCCCGGTAGGTGAGCACGTTCGGCAAAAAGCGGGAGACGATCTGGTCGGAGCACTCGTAGGGAAGGTGCTCCAGATAATCCAGCCCGTCCACCATCCCCGCCGCCAGCGACGGGTCGAGCCGGATGTCCAGCTCTCCCTGCCGGTCGTCGTACCTGGGGGGCAGGGCGATCACCTCTGTGCGCGAGTCCTCGTCCACCAACTGCCCGCCGGTGGCGACGGTTTCGGGCGCGGTGTAGCGGTAGACCGGCAGCGTCCCCTCTGGGCCGGTGGTCAGGCGCGGGCGGGCGGCGTCGGCATAGTCGCCGGCGGTGGCGCTGAAGGAGACGTCCACCGCCTCCACGTCCTCGACCGTGACCCACCAGGTCACTTTGACCTCGCCGCCGGTGGGGATGGATACCGTCTGCGCCGCCTCGTCCGCCAGAGCCAGGCCGTCCGCGTGCAGCGTGACGGTCGGCTCCAGCACTGCGCCGCTGTTGTTGCTGACCAGCGCCGCCAGCTGCACCCTGTCGTCCACGACGAAAAAGCGCGGGGTGACGGGCCGCACCAGGAGCGGTTTTGTGACCAGCAGCTCGGCCGTCTCCTCGCCCACCTGCGTCGCAGCGGTGACGCCCACGCCCCGGAACACCCAGGTGGTCAGATTGTCCGGCAGTTTTACCTGCACCGTAGCGCGGCCGTCCGCGCCGGTGACGATGGTCGCGTCCCAGAAAGCGGTGTCGGCGAATTCCTGGCGCAGTTCGATCCCCGGCGGGAGCGCGTTCGCTGCTTTGCGCATTTCTCCTGCATCGTAGGCGTAGAACGTCTCTAACGCTGGCGCCGCTTCGATGAGTTCTCCACCGCCACCCCACCCGTCATACGCGGGGAGGACGTGGGCCATCTCCTCCATTTGCTCTCGCAGCAGCCGGTTGACCGAGAGCGCCAGCCCGCTGGAGGTCGAGACGCCCAGGCCGCGCTGCCCGTAGAACGTTTCCAGGATGGCATCATCAGGGCGCGGCATCAGGCTCAAGACCGCCTTGTCCACCAGGTCGAGCGAGAAGGCAGCCTGCACCGGCTCACCGCTCGCGTCGCGGGCCTCCACCTCGAAGGAGACGGTGTCGCCCGGCTCCGCCTGCTCGACGCCGGGGGTCAGCGTGATC
>CAYNVC010000174.1:2673-6219 GCA_964400615.1 uncultured Anaerolineales bacterium
CCGGCCCCTTGACGATGACGACCGAGACGTACACGTCGGGCGCGTAATCGGCCGTGATTGGCAGCCGGTAGACGGTCGAGTTGCTCTCCAACCGCAGCACCTCCTGGCGCAGCACGCCGCCCCGCTCGACCGTGATCCAGGCCCACTGCTCGCCCGCGAACGGGCTGGGGATGAGTATCTCGGCCGTCTCGCCGGGGAGGTAGGAGGATTTGTCGCTGACGAGGGTGATGCGGTCGTTGTTCTCCCGCCGCCAGGAGACATAGTCCGAACCGCTGACCCAGACCCAGGTGGAGGAGCGGATTGTCGAGTTGGGGGATTGGGCGACGACGCGGTAGGAGCCGCCCTCCTGCGGCGTGAAGGTGATGACCCCCTCGGCGTGGCCGTCTGTCGTGAGCGTGGATGTGTAGACGGGCGTGTCCACCGTCTCCCACTGCCACTCGCCGCCGGACTCGTCCTCGACGAATGTATTGACCCACTCGCGGCGGTAGACCACGACCGCCAGGTCGCGGCCCGGCGACCGCTCGCCGGCCCAGTCCACAGTCACCACGTCCACCGCCATCTCCCGGCCCGCCTGGCCCACGTACTGCTGCGCGGCCAGCCCGACGTAGAACTCGCCTCCGTGGACGACGATCTCGCCCCGCCCGGAGATGGTTTGCCCGTCCGGGCCGGAGACGGTCGCCTCGACGGTCAACTGCTGCCCGCCGGTCATCACGTCGCCGGGCAGGTGGATGGTCAGGTTGCCGTCACCGTCGGTCTGCCCCGTGCCGCTGATGATGACCTGGGGAACGGGCGGTTCCCACCACCAGCGCCAGACCCAGGGATCGTCCTCGTCGGAAAAATTGTAGCGGCCAAATTGGGCCGGCTCGAAGCGGTAGGGGGCGGAAAGGACGTTCCACTCGACGCTCGCCCCGGCCACCGGCCCGCCGAAAAAGTAACGCACCTCGGCTTCGGCCCGAGTGGGCTGCCCGGCCAGCAGTTCAGCCTCATCCGGCGTGACCGTGACCTCGAACTCGGGCGGGCGGTAGGCGGCGACGGTGAAACTGGCGGAAGAATATTTGTCGTCAAAGACGACGTCAATGACGTATTCGCCCAGCGGAGCGCCCTCCGCCAGCAGCAGTTCGCCGTGGAAAGCGCCGAACTGGTCCAGTTTCAACCGTTCCTGGTAGACCTGCTCGCCGGTGGGGTCGTGGATGGTGACCTCTCCCTTGCCGCCGGGGGGGATGGTGTAATGCACGTCCTCCTCGAGGCGCAGGATGCCGCGCAAGTAGACGGTCTGGCCGGGCCGGTAGATGGGCCGGTCGGTGTAGAGATAGGCGCGGTAGTCGGTGCTATACCCGGTATCCAGGCCAAAATCCCAGGGGCTGATGCCGGTGCTCCAATCCCCGCCGGTTCCGGCCAGGAGGAACGGCTCTTGCCCCACGACGTAGGCCGTGCTATAGCTATCCGGCAGGTCGAACCGGGCCAGGCCGTCCGCGTCCGTGGTGGCCGTGGCGAGAACGTCGCCGTCGTCATCGCGGGCGGCCAACGGTAGCCCGGCTACGGGCTGCCCGGTCGCCAGATCGGTGGCCCAGGCCCACATCTTATCCTGCCCGGCCTTGAGAGTCAGGTTATAGTCCGAAACGACCAGCAGTTTGCGCCGGTTCCAAATGTCCTGTTCCACGCCGGGGGCCTGCAAGTCCAGCAGATAGATGCCCGGCGGGAGCGCCCCCCCGTCCTCGGCCAGACCGACGTGGGCGTAGCCGGTATCGTTGAGCGGGGACGTGACCGGCACGCTCCACTGGCGGATGGGAGGGGTGGACGGTTCATATTCCCACCGGTCTTGCCAGGCGCTGAAAAACTCGTCCAGGTCGAGCCGGTAGAGGGTCAGATCGAGCCGGGGTACGTTCAGGTACTCGACGACGACGCTGGCCGGCTGGTGGGCGTCACAGGTGCCGATCTGGCCCGGCAGGCGAATTTGGGCCACGGGGTCGAGCGGGGCGGTGCGGAAGTTGACGGTCATCGCCTGGCCGGTCGTGTTGCCGTAGGGGTCGGCAATGTCCGGCCCGATGCGCACCTGGTAATCGCTGGAGGGCTGTGCCCCAAAACCGAGCACAAAGGTATTGTCCCAGGTAAAGTAGGTATAGACCTGGGTCGGCGAGAGGGGCGGGGTCATTTCCAGGTTGTCCATCACCGTGCGGGTGTCAATGGGGGCGTTGAAGGTGATCTCGAAAGTGGTGTGGGGGGCGGCGTCCTGCTGGCCGTCGCGGGGGCTGGTACTGAGGATGCGCGGCAGGGGGACGGTGGTAAAGCGCCACTCGTAGCCCGCGCGCATGCCGCGCCCGCCCCCCGCGCTCTGCACGCCGGAAGCGATCTGCGCCGTGCAGGCGGTGTCGAAGGGCAGCCGTGCGGTGGGGGTAAAGACGAGTGTCTCCTCCGTGCACGCGAACGCGCCGGGGATGGAGCGCGTTCCGGCGTGCAGGCTGAACGCATTGGTCGCCGCAGCGCAATCCACCGCCATGTTGAACGTGACCCTGATGGCGGTGTCCACGTCCACCAGTTCCTCCTCTTCCCCCGGCGAGATCCACACGACCTGGGGCGGTTGGGTGGAGAATGACCATTCGTAATCCTCGGCCAGGAGGCCGCCGCTGGTGTCGCTCAATCCGGCGGCGATGTGGCCGGTATAGGTTGTGCCGCCCGCCAGCGGTTGGGCGGGGGTAAAGACGTAGATGGATGTGTTGAGCCATTCGCCCTCGCCCTCCAGGGGCGGGTCGAACGTGACCGGTTGGGGCAGATCGGTATAGGCCGGGTCGCTGACGGCGGTCAGGGGGACGACGGGGCGGTTAAAGATGATCGTGATCGTGCTCGTGGCCTCGACCTCCTCAGAATCCGGCGCGGGGATGACCTGGGCCACTTGCAGGTAGCCGACGGTGTGGAAGCGGAAGCGGTAAGCGCCGTCGAGGGGGTTGCCGTCCTTTGCTTTGGCCTCCGCGCCGAGCGTGACGTAATAGTCGCTATCCCGCTCGAGGGCGCGGGCCGGCTCGAAGCGGGCGGTGCGCTCGTCGCTCCACTCTAACTTGCCCGCCACCTCCGGGCTGAAGGCGAGCGCGGCGGCGACGGAATCCCGATCCATTGGCCGGTCAAAGACCAGCACGATGTCGCCTTCGGGCGGCAATTCCTCGCCCCGCTCCGGCGTGCGCTGGACGACGATGGGGGAGACTGTGCCGGGTGGGGGCGGGGTGTAGGGCGGTGGTGTGGGGCTGGGCTGCGGGCGGCAGGCCCCCAGTAACAGACTGAACAACGTAGCCAGGGCCACTATTTTGTAGAGCGACGACTTTTTCATCGGACTGACCTCCTCCTGTTTCAGTATGGCACAGCGCGGCCAAGCCGCAAACGATCGAGAGTTGCAGGCATTTTTCAAGACGTCCGGGGACGGCAAAAGGTTCCAGCCCCGGCGGCCCGGAGCGCGGCCATCCTGTCGGCCCGGAACGCGGCCATCCTGGCCGCCCGGATTGCGGCCATCCTGGCCGCATGCGAGCAGGATGCTCGCGTTCCTCCTCATCCCTGCGG
>CAYNVC010000175.1:0-1207 GCA_964400615.1 uncultured Anaerolineales bacterium
CCAACCGCGCTCGTTGGTTCAGCCAACATTAATTTTTGATAAGCCTCCAAAAAGCGCGTTCGAGCACGGTAAAACAAGTGCAAGAAATGGCGCAAGAAGCATACACAATCCAGCACCGCGATCTCTATCCCCCCAATCTCGTCGTACATACTATTGGCGTACTCGGTTACTTCTCGAGTGATGGGTTCCGTGGTGATAAAGATATAATTGTCAATGTGTGTGCCGTGACTGGTGATTTTTTCTACAGCGATGTCAACGTCATCCCGCGTCACGCGCCTGGCTTTCATTTCGTAACTGGTCACGACCTGGGTATCGTCCATCAATGTGATTTCCAGGTCGCCCAGAGTCCCGGTTTGCCTATCTGCTGCATTGTGGCTTTCCAACGGCAGGACATGTTCTCCCAAATACTCCTGCGCAACCTGGTAAACTGCGGCCACGATCAAAACAGGCAAACGACTGGTTCGTTTCAACTTTAAATGTTGCTCGACCAGGGATACAATTCCCTCTACTGAAAGAGTGGTCTCTCCCCGGGATGCTTTCAGCGCCGCCAGTAATGAGCGCATTCTTTCGCGCTTTTCATCTCTGACTATCAAAAGTTGTCTCGTGGTTTCGTCCAACAAGTCTTGGGCGGATAATCTGTTTGTGTGAACGGCATTGAGTAGCTCCAGTGTGGCAGTGTACACTATGGGGGGACGGCCTACCAGGTTCACCTGGGGGGTCAGTGTGATGTTACGGTTTCTAAAAGCCGGGGTCAGAAATGCCGTCGTGACGTTGCACGGTAACTCGTGCCGCTTCACAAAATCCAGGATGTAACGCTCGTCATACGTGCGCCCCGAATAAGAATCCGCGCTCCCAATCTCGGTATATGGTTTGCGAATATCCACATTTGGCCGGTCGACTTTAGCCAGAGCGCAGGCCAGGATGAACCTGACACAGGCACGGTTTTGGGTGTTGCGCGTGATAATTTCTATCCAATCGTTGATCTCTGAATCATGTAACAGAGGGACAGTTCCACTTTTAGTTGCGTGTCGAAAAGCTAGACGAAGGATTTCTGAAGGGTCATCTGCCATTGAATTTCATCCTCCGCTGATATGTCGTAATTCACCCACAGCACTTCCACACGCTCGGTTTTGACGGAATGCACTCTTTTGGCGGGTGCTTCGATGGTGGCCCAGTCACCATATAAATCATCTAGCAAACTGCAATG
>CAYNVC010000175.1:1217-6207 GCA_964400615.1 uncultured Anaerolineales bacterium
GCTACCTTGCCTTGCACGTTTTTCAATATGCGGGAGAGCTCGACGTGTTCGTAATCTGTCATTTCGTACCGATAAGCCCTGCTATCTCCCCTCGAGCTGTGCGGGTATGGCGGATCGCAGTAGAACAGCGTTTCCTCACTATCGTAACGTTCTATGACGTTGATGGCATGGTCATTTTCGATTTGGACTCGCAAAAGCCTCTGTGCGATCTCAGGTAGAGCTTCGACGCTTCCCAACCATCTGGAGACCGCCCCTGCCATTCCCGCGCGGCTGGTCAAGCGACAATGTGCCCACCGCCCGTTACTTGCAGTTTGAGCGAGGCCGGTTCTTACCTGTCTCGCCCGCACGTAAAAGCGTCTTGCCCTTTCCAGGTCAGATAGCTCGTCCGTTGGCCCGGATATTGCAATCCCGAATTCTTCACGAGAGAAAGGGGTCAGCCCGATTGCTTCAATCAGTGCATCTCGTTGCTCTCGCAACACGCGAAAAAAGTTGACGACTTCTCCGTCAATATCGTTGTATGTTTCGATAGGTGAAGGTTCCCTGTTGAGTAGTACGGCAGCGGAACCGCCAAAAGGCTCACAATAATGGGTGGTTCGCGGCAGTAGAGGCAAAAGCCAGTCCAGGTGACTAAACTTGCCTCCATACCAACCAAAGGCTATCAATTTGTGTCTATTCATTCCACTTGCCTCTTGTTGGTATGGCAAAATCCTGCCCTGGCGATTACTTTGCCTATTGGTCTACCTCCAACGGCACGAACCCCAGTTCCCCCACGATTGCCTGCCCCTCCGTGGAGAGAATCCAATCCAGGTACACGGCGATTGTCCCCTGCGGCTCTCCGGCGGTGTACATGTAGAGGTCGCGGGCGATGGGGTACTCGCCGCTGTTGACCGTCTCGACGCTCGGCTGCACGAATGGGCCTTCCGGCCCGGTGGCGACGGCGATGGTCTTTTGGTCGGGGGTGACGTATCCCAGCCCGTCGTAGCCGATGGCGTTGGGGTTCTGGCGCACCTCGGCGCTGATCCCCTCCGACGAAGGCATCAGCAGCGTGTCGGGCGAAAAGAGCGTCTGGGCGTGTTTGTCTCCCAGCCGCACCACCTGCTCCAAAAAGTAGACGTGCGTGCCCGAGTTCGACTCGCGCGAGAGGAGCACGATGGGCCGGTCTTCTCCCCCCACCTCGGCCCAGTTGGTGATGCGCCCGCTGAACATGTCCGCAAGTTGTTGGAGCGTGAGGCGATCCACCGGGTTGGAGGGATGTACGACGATGGCGATGGCGTCGCGGGCGATGACGTGCTCGACCGGTGTGACGCCGTTTGCTTCAGCCGCCTCGATCTCCTCCGGTTTCATCTGGCGCGAGGCGTTGGCGATATCCACCGTGCCGTTGATCAGCCCGGCGATGCCGGTGCCGGAGCCCCCCCCGGTCACGGCGATGCGCACGTCGGGGTGCTGCGCCTGGTACGCTTCCGCCCAGGCCAGCGCCAGGTTGACTATGGTGTCGGAGCCGACGTTCTGGATGGCGACGCCGGCCTCGCCCGCTTCCCCCTTGCTGGGGCGGCAGGCGGTGAGTAGGATGAGTAGAATAGAGATGATGGTGAATTTACGCAAGCTCTTTACCCGTCGGTGTCGGTTGGAATTATCGGCCGTTGATTCTTTTGGGTGTCAGGCTTTCCGCGCCAGCCCTTTAGATTATAACACTGGCAGCCCAGACGGTCAATTGCCCACTTGCCCACTCTGGCAGCTTGGGGTAAAATGTCTCTCAAATGAGCAAAATCGAAATTCACGATCTGCGGTTCTATTACGACGATTTGGAGGCGCTGCACGGCATCTCAATGCACATTGACGCGCAGCGCATCACCGCTCTCATTGGCCCCTCCGGCTGCGGCAAGTCCACGTTTCTGCGCTGCATCAACCGCATGAACGATACCATCGCCGGAACGCGTGTGATGGGGAAAATCCTGCTCGACGGGCAGGATATTTACGCGCCGGACGTGGACGTGGTCGAGCTGCGGCAGCGGGTGGGCATGGTCTTTCAGCGGCCCAACCCCTTTCCCCAATCCGTTTACGATAACGTCGCCTTTGGCCCGCGCGTGCTGGGGCTGGCGCGCTCAGGCGACCTGGACGCGCTGGTCGAACAGAGTTTGCGGGCGGCGGCGCTGTGGGATGGGGTCAAAGACAAACTGCGCTCCTCGGCCCTCGATCTCTCTGCCGGCGAGCAGCAGCGGTTGTGCATCGCGCGGGTGCTGGCGGTCAAACCCGAGATCATATTGATGGACGAACCGTGCTCGGCGTTGGACCCGGCCGCCACGTTGCAGATCGAAGAGTTGATGCGCGAGCTGTGCGAGCGGTATACCATCGTCATCGTCACCCACAACATGCAACAGGCGGCCCGCGTCTCGGATTATACCGGCTTCTTTTGGCTGGGCGACCTGGTGGAATACGACGAGACGGCCAAGATATTCACCCGCCCGGCGCAACAGTTGACCGAGGATTACGTCACCGGGCGGATGGGGTGATTCGAGCCGGGAAGGAGGATAAGATGAGCAAGACCAGAGAAGCGTTCGATTACGAGCTGGCGGGTTTGCGCGACGATATCCTGCGTTTGGGGGAAATGGTCGAGACCGCCATCCACATCTCGATCCAGGCGCTCAAGGAGCAAAACCTGGACATGGCCCGGCAGGTAATCGCCGGTGACGAACGGATCAACACCCGGCGGTACGATCTGGAGGAGCAATGCCTCAAGCTAATCGCCACCCAGCAGCCGACAGCTGGAGACCTGCGTGCCATCGTCGCCGCGATCCACATCGCCACCGAGTTGGAGCGGATGGGCGATTATGCCTCTGGGATCGCCGAACTCGCCATCCGCCTGTCCGACAAACCACACCTCAAGCCGTTGATCGACCTGCCGCGCATGTCCGAGATCGACCAGGACATGATCTCTGCCAGTCTGAAAGCGTACCTGGGAGATGAACCCGACCTGGCGGTCGAGACGGCCAAGCGGGACGCAGAGATTGACCAGTTGTACGATCAGGTCTACCGCGAGCTGTTGACCTATATGATAGAAGACCCCCGGACGATCAAACAGGCCACTTATTTGCTCTGGGTGGCCCACAAATTGGAGCGCATCGCCGACCGGGTGACGAACATCTGCGAGCGGGTAATATTCATGTCCACCGGCGAGTTCAGAGAGCTGAGTTTTTGATCAGGAGGCAAGCCCCATGCGCGTTGCTATTGGCGCCGATCAAGGTGGGTACGAACTAAAGCAACACGTCGTCGAGTTTCTCGTCGCCCAGGGCCACCAGGTGGAGGATATGGGGACGTACAGCCCGGAATCGGTGGACTATCCCGATATTGCCGCTCCGCTGGCGCGGGCCGTGGCCGCCGGCGAGTTCGAGCGCGGTATCCTCATCTGTGGCACGGGGATCGGCATGAGCATGGCCGCCAACAAGATACACGGGGTGCGCGCGGCGGTGTGCGTCAACTCGTACATGGCCCGCATGGCCCGCCAGGATAACGACGCCAACGTCCTCTGTATGGGCGGGCGGGTGGTCGGCCCCGGCCTGGCGCTCGAGATCGTGCAGACCTTTCTCGAAAGCGAGTTCGCCGCAGGCCGTCACGCCCGGCGCGTGGGCAAGATCGGTGCGCTGGAAAGTGGGTAGTACAGCACAGCGGAAATCCTTCCGCAGTTATTTGCTCAAGGGGATCGTCAGATCCCCGTCTGAGGCGTCGTTTTTACCATTTTGCAGCCGATTTTCGCCCCATAAAGCCGGGATCTGACGATCCCTGGCGAGCGTAGGAACTGAGCGGTTGTGCTGTTTTTGACAGTGACGTATAATGTGACTGTAGAGTTGCATCATGCTTTTCACCAGACAGATTCAAGGACTTTTGACGATGGCCGCTATCAGAGTAGGCGTCCCGACGTTCTAGAGTTGGGAACAGGGGTGCAGGAAGCTCAAGGGGCCGGCCAGGGCATTGTTGACCGTGGCGGCAAAAAACCCAATGGCGGTGATGGAGGCATTGGGCGTTCGATAGCTCTGTGAGCCTGGCGTGTACAAGAGCAGTGAACTGGAAGCCAAGTTATGAATGAAGAGCAAATCAGGCGATTGATTCGGCAAGGCGAGGATTCTTACACCGAATTCAAACAAGCCGCCGCTCACCCCGATAATCTGGCCGCGGCCATTGTCGCCTTTGCTAACACGGACGGGGGGCAGTTGATCTTGGGCGTATCCGACACGGGAAAAGTCACCGGTGTGCCGGATGCAGACAAGGCGATGCAGCGGCTAGATCTGATCTGCTCCCACAACGTGGAGCCTCCGTTAATTTGTTTTCAGGAAAAAGTGTCTCTGGGAGAGCAATTGGTACTGGTCGTGCGTGTGCCCAAAGGGCCTGAGCGACCCTATCGCACCAACCGGGGCGTGTATTACATTCGGACATCTTCGGGGCGGCGGCAGGCCAGCCGGGACGAGTTGCGCCGGCTGTATCAGGCCACTTTTGCGCTGTTCCCCGATGAATTGCCAGTCTCGGGCACGAGCCTGGCCGACCTTGACCGGCCTTATTTTGAGGCGACGTTCGAACGCCTCTACGACATGCCGGTGGCCCAGATCGGCCTCCCCTTGCCCCGCCTCCTCCAAAACCTCAAGTTGATGGAAGAGGAAGAGTTGACGGTAGCAGGGGTTGTGCTCTTTGGTCGCCGCCCACAACAATACCTCCCCTTTGCCCGCGTGAGCGGCGTCCACTTTTACGGGGCGGAAATAGGGGAACGTTTCCGCGACCGCAAGGAAATCGAAGGCACGCTGGAGCAACAAATTGAAGGAGCGCTGGCCTTTCTCAATCTTGCTCTCCCGCTTCCAGGTCAGATTGAAGGACTCCGCCGCCAGGACAGTCCCGAACTGCCCCTGTTCGCGCTGCGTGAGGCGGTCGTCAATGCCATCGTTCACCGCGATTACACCATCCACGGGCAGGTGCGCGTCTTCATTTTCGATGACCGGGTGGAGAT
>CAYNVC010000176.1:0-6122 GCA_964400615.1 uncultured Anaerolineales bacterium
GCGGTTGAAACCGCCCCTGGCGGGCCGTTGGCCGGTCGCCCGCCTGCGCGGGCGGAGCACTGCACACTGATACGCCGTGGGGCGCATAGCCCCCAATGCCGCCTGTCCCAGCGCCGCCTGCCCCAGCGCCGCCTGTTCACGGCGGCGCACCGCACCGGAAAGAGCCGGTGCGGGGTCGAGCGGTTGAAACCGCCCCTGGCGGGCCGTTGGCCGGTCGCCCGCCTGCGCGGGCGGAGCACTGCCGGGACAGCGTCTATGCAGATGGACGCCCGGCTACTTTTGCGCTTGCCACACCTCGCTCCACTGCACTTGCTCCAGGGCCATAAACACCAATCCCAGGAGCGTCACCGGCAGCCAGAGGATGGCGTGCAGCACCAGGATGTAACTCCCCGCCGGCGCCGCAGGTGCGCCGATTCCCTCCAGAATCTTGATCCCCAACTCGAACGTGCCGACGTAGCCGGGCAGCGACGGCAGCGCGGTCAGCAAGTTGACCGCTCCGCCCATCAGCACGACGCCGACGTAGGGCAGGTGCAGACCCGGAAAAGCGAGACTGACCAGCCAATACTTGGCCGTCTCCAAAATCCACACCCACAGCGTCACGCCGAACAGGATCAGAACGTCACGCCCGCTGCGCAGACTTTCCAATCCGGCGACGACCCCCTCGACAAAGCCCAGCAGCGCGGGACGGAACCGCGCCGGCAGCAGACGGAGGATGAGCAAGTGAGCCACGCGCCGGAGCACACTGGGCCGGGCGGCCAGGAAGAGGAACAATACCAACGCGCCGCAGAAAACCAGACTGGCAATGATCACCAACCGGCTGAGGAAATCCGAAAGGGGGACGAACAAGAGACCAAAGAGAACGAACAGCACCATCGTCAACCCGTCGAACAGCCGTTCCAGCACGGCAGTGGTGAGGGTAGCGCCGACGTTGATGCCCTCCTTGCGCCAGAGGATGTAGGCCCGCAACGCCTCGCCCAGGCGGAAAGGCAGGATGTCGTTCCCCATGTAGCCGATGACGACGATGGGGTAGAGGCGGTTGGCGGAGACCGGCTTGCTGCCGCGCAGCAGGAACCCCCAGCGGTAGGCCCGGAACCAGACGGAGGTAAAGTAAATCGCCACGCCGGGGACGAGCCACCAATAGTTGGCCTCTCGCAGCGCGGCCCAGACCTGGGGGAGGTGCAAGTCACCGAGAGAGTACCACAGCAGGGCTATGCTGATAACAAGGCCAACGGCGAGTATGGGCCAGCGTCGTTTTAGATTCACGATTCTGCCTGTCGCTGTCGCAAGGTTTCGTAGAGCACGATCGAGCCGGCCACGGCTGCGTTGAGCGATGTCACCCGGCCACGCAGGGGCAGGCGCAGCAGAAAATCGCACCGCTGCCGCACCAGGTGGCGCAATCCCTCCCCCTCGCTGCCCACCACCAGCGCGAGCGGGCCGCTCAGGTCGGCCTGGTGATAGGGCTGGGCCTGGCGCACCGCCTCCAGTCCGGCCACCCACACGTCGTTCGCCTTTAGCCGGCCGATGGCGTCCACCAAATTGGTCACCTGAGCCACCAGCAAGTGCTCTGCCGCGCCCGCCGAAGCATGCACCACGGTCGGCGTCACTCCCACCGCCCGGCGGCGCTGAATCACCACCCCGTGCACCCCCGCCGCCTCGGCCGTGCGCACCAGACTGCCCACGTTCTGAGGGTCTTGGAGCAGGTCGAGCAGCAACAACAGGGGTGGCTCGCCACGTTGCCGGGCCAGCGCCAGAACCTCGTCGAGCGAGCTGTAGGGATACTCGCTCGTCTCTAACACAACCCCCTGATGGTTGATGTTGCCCAGCCGGTCCAGGTTGCGCCTCTCGGTGTACTGCACCGTCGCCCCGGCCTGCTCGGCCAGCGAGACGATCCGGGTGATGACGTCCACCTGGCGGACCCCTTCGGCCAGCACAAGTTTGTACGCCTGCCGCCGCCCGGCCCGCAGCGATTCGTATACCGCGTTGCGGCCATAGAGGGTCTCTCTCATCCCCGCTGCTCCAACTGCCAGACCGGGCCTTCCGGGCGGTCCTCGACCACGATGCCAAGCCCGGCCAATTGCCGGCGCAGCAGATCCGCCTGTTCCCAGTTCTTGGCGACGCGGTGTTGACGCCTGATCTCTAAAATAATGTCCATCAGCCCCGCAATCAACTCACCGCTGATACTCTGAGACAGGTCGGCGGGGATGATACCCAACACCCGGCCGCCCAGCTCGCGGTAGAGGCTATCTATCACCGCCAGCGTGCCCCGGCTCACCGGTTTATCCGAGGCCAGCAGCGTGTTTACCTCCCGGTTAAAGTCAAAGAGAGCGGCAATGGCCTGGGGGGTGTTGAAATCATCGTTCATCGCTGCCATGAACGCATCACGGTGCGGGTCAATGTCGGCGATGTAAGAGAGGTCGGCGGTGCCGGAGGGAACCGCGTGCTCCGCTCGCGCCCGCAGCGTGCGCACGGTGTTGTGCAGCCGTTCGACCCCGCGCTGGGCGGCCAGCATAGCATCGCGGCTATAGTCTATTGGCCCCCGGTAGTGGCTGGAGAGCATAAAGAAACGGATCGCCTCCGGGGTATAGAGCTTGAGCGCTTCTTTGATGGTGAGAAAGTTGCCCAGGCTCTTGCTCATCTTGACCCCGCTGACGGTCAGAGAACCGGCCAGAATCCAGTAACGGGCGAACTGCTCGCCGGTGGCGGCCTCCGACTGCGCCAACTCGCACTCGTTGTGCGGGAAAATATTCTCCAGCCCGCCGCCGTGAATGTCGAACGTCTGGCCCAGGTATTTGGTTGACATGACCGTGCACTCGGCGTGCCAACCCGGATAGCCCCATCCCCACGGGGAGGGCCAGCGCAGGATGTGCTCCGGCGCGGCATGCTTCCAGAGCGCGAAATCAGCCGGGTGACGTTTTTCCTCTCGCACGGCCACCCGCGCCCCGGCCTCCAATTCGTCAACCGTGCGCCGCGAGAGTTTGCCATAGGCGGGGAATTTTTCCACCGCAAAGTAAACGTCTCCCTCGGCTGTCTCGTAAGCGTACCCCTTTTCCAACAGCGTCTTGACCATCTCGATCTGTTCGGGGATGTGGCAGCTGGCGCGGGGAGAGATGTTGGGGCGCACCACCCCCAGCGTGTCCATATCCTCGAAATAGGAGCGGGTAAAAGTCTCCACTACCTCCATCGGCTCGACCCGCTCCCGCCTGGCCCCCTTGAGGATGCGATCCTCGCCGCTATCGAGGAGGTGGCCCACGTCGGTGATGTTTTGCACGTAGCGAACTTTGTAGCCTATGTAGCGCAAATAGCGCACGATTACGTCCATCGCCACGTACAATTTGGCGTGACCGAGATGGGCGTGATCGTACACGGTCGGGCCGCAGACGTACATTCCCACCTGCCCTCTCTTGAGGGGTTCAAAAGGCTCCTTTTCACGGGTCAGATAGTTAAAGACTTGCAATCCCATCTCAGCCTCCGTCGGCCTTATCTTGCCAGACGTGCGAACAGCATCCTCCCCGCCGCCGTCTGCAACACCTTGGTCACTACCACTTCCCATTCCTCTCCCAGGTGAGATTTACCATCCGCCACCACCACCATAGTGCCGTCGTCCAGATACCCCACCCCCTGGCCTATTTCCTTTCCTTCCTGGACGATTTTGACCGTCAACGATTCTCCGGGAAGCAGGAGGGCCTTGACGGCGTTAGCCAACTCGTTGATGTTGAGCACTCTCACGCCCTGTATCTCGGCCACCCGGTTGAGGTTATAGTCGTTGGTGATGATTGGACAATGGAGCTGTTTAGCCAGCAGCACCAATTTGTCGTCTACCTCGCGCACCCCTTCGATGTCCTGATCGGTTATGCGCACCGGTGTGGTGGCTTCATCTTGCAGGCGGCGCAGCATTTCCAGGCCCCGCCGCCCGCGATTGCGGCGCAGGGCGTCGGAAGAATCGGCGACGTGCTGTAGCTCGTTGAGCACGAAACGGGGGACCAACATCTCTCCTTCGATGAATCCCGTGCGGCTGATGTCGGCGATGCGCCCGTCAATGATGACACTGGTATCCAACAACACGGGCCGATGTGATTCTCCGCCGCTGGTCGTGTGATCTTCCCTGCCCGGCAAGCGCCCACGCACCAGACTGAAAATGTCGTGTTGCCGCGTGACCATCACCGAGATTCCCAGGTAGCCAAAGAGCAGGGCGGTTGCAAATGGCAGGATTTGGCTAAACGGCTGGGGGAGCATCGAGAGCGGGAACGATACCAGTCCGGCGATGATCAAACCAACTATCAACCCCAGTACGGCGGCCAGGAGCTGCTGAGCTGGAGCCTGACGAATGCGCCGGCGTAAAGCTACAAAGGGACGCACCGTCACGTAGGGCGTCAATACCAGGCCGACCAACGCCCCGACGAGCAGGAACAATGCCGCATATTGGTAGGGTGAATTTTGTAACCGAGTTGCTACATAGACGCCCAGAAAAGCTCCACCGATGGCCCCCACGATCATACCTGTAATTCGGGATATAAATTCTGCGCTCACGGACACCCTCCTAAAAGTCCTGACCTGAAAAATCTGGCTCCTTGCCCCGGCCAACGCAAAAACAGGTAAGCGCCCACACGGCTCTTACCTGTCAGCAGTTGCCCCCCACACGATCATACCCGGCGGGCACAATTTTGAAGATGTGATGTGTACCAGTGCGTCGAACGGGGCCGCGACCGGGAAGTTCGTCCCCATCCGCGTCCACCGGGCCTCTTTACCGGCTTTGTGGTGTAAAATTGATGAATATAAAAATAATTACACGCAACAGAACCGAATAAATAAAAAGGGGTCACTGTTGACAAGTTCTACGTCATTATCTTAGCACATTCGGCGTTAAAAGTCAACGGCACTGGGATTGGTGGGGGCGCGTCATATTTTTGCGTGCTGCGGATCGCGGCCATCCTGCCCGCATGTGGCCGCACCGGCTCGCGGGCAGGATGGCCGCGTTCCCAGGCAGAGCTTGCCATCCGGCGCAAAAAAAAGTGACGGACACCTGGGGTTGGTTAGATTACCCACTGCAAGTACCGGGGGAAATTCGATCTGGCGGGACTTGCGTTTTTACATCACTTTGGGTATAGTTCTCTGAGCAATGACCAATCGGCAGGGATAACGATTCCGGAAACCGGTTATGAAAATTCGCATCGTCAGTATTGTTTTTCTCGTCCTCGTCGCCGCCTTGCTCTGCTCGGTGTTGGGGTTCGAGCTTTATCACGCGGGGCGAATCTACCCCGGCGTGCGGGTGCAGGGGGTCGACCTGGGAGGGCTGCGGCCCGACCAGGCCGCCGCTGCGCTGACGCGCGAGATGAGGTTGAGCGATCCCCTGGTGACGCTGCGCGGCCCAGGGCGCTCCTGGCAGGTCAGTCCAACCGACATGGGCATTCATCTCGACGCGCGGGCCACGGTGGAAGCGGCTTACAACCTGGGGCGCGAGTTCTGGTGGGGGGAGAATCTGCTCTCTCACCTGGAACTGCTCTCGCTCGGTTTGAACCTGCCCCCCGTCATCGTCTACGACGAACAAACGACCCGCCTCTACCTGGAGACGCTGGCCGAGCAGATCGATTTTCCCCCCACCGAGGCATCCCTCTCGCTCGATGGCCTCACCCCGGTCGTCACCACCTCTCAGCCAGGCCAGCGCCTGGACGTGGAAGCGACTCTGCAAGCGTTGACGCCCGCCTTGATCAGCCTGGCCCCCGCAAAAGTAGATTTGGTCGTCCGCCAGGTTCCGCCCTCCGTCGCCGACGCCGCGCCGGCCGGCCGCGAGGCCCAGGCGTTGCTGGATGGCCCACTCACTCTCCTCCTCCCCGACCCGCTCGAGGGCGACCCCGGCCCCTGGACTCTGTCGCCGGAGCAACTGGCGCAGATGTTGGTGGTGCGGGCAGACGCGGGGGCGCTGCACGCCGCACTGGACGAGGAGGCGCTGCGGGCGTACCTGGAGGAAATAGCCCCCACACTCGCCATCGAGCCGGTTGACGCCCGCTTTCATTTCGACGCCACGACGGGCCAACTGTCGCCCATCAGTCCCAGCAGCGCAGGCCGCGCTCTCGACGTAGGGGCAAGTCTGGTGCGCATTGTGCAAGAGTTGGCGGACGGCAACC
>CAYNVC010000177.1:0-6089 GCA_964400615.1 uncultured Anaerolineales bacterium
ACGTCCCTACACATCTATTTGCCGCTGGTGACGCAGAACCAATGATCAGAGTGCGCTTCAGTCTCACAACCCAAATGATTCGAGGAAACAAGATGAAAAGCAAAAATCTCAAACTCGTTCTGGCGACTCTTGTTTTGCTCACCACACTGGCGAGTGGCTTGCCAGCTCGAGCCACCTGCCAGACGAGCAACAGCTACATCTGGCAGCGCACGATTGTGGATGCCACAGGAAACGTCGGGGGCTTTTCGTCACTGGCCCTGACCAGCAACGGAGCACCTTGCATCAGCTATAGTGACGACAGCAACAGTGCGCTCAAATATGCCTGCCTCGTCGGCTCCACCTGGCAGATCGAAACCGTAGACAACAGCGGGGACGTCGGCTGGTCTACTTCGCTCGCGCTGGACTCGGACGATCACCCCCACATCAGTTACTACGAGTACAAGTGGGGAAGCCTCAAATATGCCCACTACGACGGCACGGCGTGGCACGTGGAAACGGTGGAGGGATACGGCGGACGATTTGGCGAGTCCAGTTCACTGGCACTGGACGCCGCAGGACATCCGCACATTGCCTACACCAACACCGGAACGGGCTGGGGGGAGCTGAAATACGCTTACCACGACGGCTCAACGTGGCACAAAGAGACCGTGGATGACGGGGACGGAGGCGACGTCGGCGCATACCTGTCGCTGGCGCTGGACGAGAACGACCATCCCCACATCAGCTACCGAGACCGGGACAACGAGACTCTCAAGTACGCCCACCACGACGGGAGCCAATGGCACATCGAAACCGTGGACGCAAGCGGAGACGTGGGATATCACACCTCTCTGGCACTGGATTCCACCGCCCACCCGCACATCAGCTACCAGGATAAGAGCAACAAGGCTCTCAACTATGCCTCTTACGATGGCACAGAGTGGCACATCGAGCGAGTGGACAATCACCTGTGGGCTGGCGAATACACCTCTCTGGCATTGGATAGCAACGGTCGCCCGCACATCGGTTACTATGGGGACGTCTGCCTCCTGGAGTGCGAGTACAGCCTGCGTTACGCCTACTACGACGGCTCGACCTGGCACAAAGAGTACGTGGATACCGGCGCTAGATTCACAAATACGTCACTGGCCCTGGACGCTCGAGAGCAGCCGCACATCAGTTACTACGATCCCGAAAATAACGACCTCAAGTACGCCCACGGCATACCGCTTTCCTCGTTGAAACAGCGGGTCTATCTACCAGTGGTATTGAATGGAGGAAAAAATGGACTGGAAAACTCGTAAATCAATCCCCATTCTCTCGTTGCCGGCCGGCCTGGCGCTGTTGGCAACGCTGCTCATACCGCCCGGTGCGCTGTCAGCCTCGGCGAACGCCACTGTGCATCACGTTGCCCCCGGTGGAAACTGCGGCGGCGCGTCCCCCTGCTACGCCAGCATCCAGGACGCCGTGGACGCAGCCAGTGACGGCGACGAGATTCGCATCGCCCAGGGGACTTTTACCGGCGTGAGCACTTACGACGGCAAGACCAGCCTGGTGCGTATCCGGCAAAGGGGAATCAACTTGACCATACGCGGCGGCTACACCACGACTGACTGGGAACACCCGGATCCGGCAGGCCACCCTACCGTGCTGGACGCCCAGGATCAGGGCATGGTTCTGTATATGATTTGTGCAAACTGCCCCTCTCACCGCGTCACAATCGAAGGGGTGCACATTACCGGCGGTTATGCCAGCCAATCGGTCTCGGGCGAAGAGAACGGCGGGGGCATCCACATCGAATTCACGGACAATGTCACCATCCAAAATTGCCAGGTGTACAGCAACACCGCGGACGACGATAGAACCGGCGGCATCTACTACAGCTCTAGCGACGACGGCGTCATCCAGAACAACGTGGTGCAGAACAACACTGGCGAGGGGATCAGTCTCTCTTACAGCAACTCTCCCGACATCGTTGGCAACACCGTCACCGGCAACAGCGCCACCGGCATCTTTGTCAGTTCGCCGCTGGGCAGGCTGGTGGTGCAGAACAACATCGTCAGCGGGAACGGGCGGGGCATCTGGCTGGATTCGATCCTCAACGGCGTCGTCGAGGGCAATACCATCGTCAGCAACACGGTCGGCTCCTCGCAGCCGGGGGGTGGGATTATGGCACGTTGGGCAACGCTCACCATCCGCGCCAACGTCATCCGTGGCAACGAATCGGACAGGGGCGGGGGCCTCTACCTGGGGGGCAGCAACAACACCATCATCCAGAACAACCTCATCGAGAGCAACCGGGCGACGGTTTCCTACGATTCCGAGGGAGGTGGGATGTACCTCAACGTGGGCCAGGACGGCAGTGTCAGCCTCCTGGGGAACACTGTCACTTCCAACACAGCGAACAGCACGGGCGGTGGCGCTTATGTGATAGGGGGAACAGCGGAGAACATCCTGGTTCAAGGAAATGTGCTCTCCGATAACAGCGGCGACCGGGGCGGGGGCCTCTACGTGAACACGGGCACGGTTTCGGGGAACAGTTTTACCGGGAACACGGCCCGCCTGGGCGGGGGGCTGTACGCCAATCCCTGGCAAAGCCTGACTCTGACGCGCAACCTGTTCCGCGATAATCAGGCCAACGAGAACGGCGGCGGAGTAAACATCTATGCCGGCCCGCCGGTACGCATGGAAGGGAACCGTTTCATCGGCAACCGGGCCAATGGCAGCGGGGGCGGGCTATACAGTTTCTACCAGGCCCCCTCGCTGAAAGGGCACATTTATCTAACCAATACGCTGGTCGTGGAAAACAGCGCCGCCCACGGCAGCGGCCTGTATATCTACGGCGGCAGTGCGGCGCTCAAACACACCACCCTGGCAAACAACGGGGGCGGGAGCAGCGACGGCGTTGGGCTATACGTGCAGCCCTTTAGCGTCGTCAGCGTGACGTTGACCAACACCATCGTCGCCAGCCAGACGGTGGGGGTGTACACCGATGGCGGGGACGTCTCCCTGACCGCAACGCTGTGGGGCGGCGGCGCGTGGGACAACGGGGAGGATTGGGGCGGTGGGGGCAATATCCTCACCGGCACGCTCAACTATTGGGGAGACCCACTCTTTGTAAACCCGGCGGGAGGCGACTATCACATCGCGGCGAACTCGCCAGCGCGGGACAAGGGAGTGGACGCGGGCGCCCACGACGATGTGGACGGCGAGACCCGTCCCCATCCCGACACAGACATCCCCGATTTGGGGGCCGACGAGTACCACCTGGACGACAAACACATCTATCTGCCACTGGTCGTGCGCGGGTGACGCATGGAATCCGGCCCCGGCCTACTCTCCCTTGCGCTGGCGCGAACCAGAGTCGAGCCACTCTACGGCGGCCTCCGGCAACAACGCCAGCGGCCCCCGGCGCACAGTCGGGCCGGGCAGCGAATCGAGAAACAGTTGACCATAGCTCTTGGTCAGCAACCGCCTATCGAACACGGCCACCACTCCCCGGTCGGTGCGGGTGCGGATCAGCCGCCCGAACCCTTGCAGAAAACGGAGGATTGTCTCCGGCACAGCGTATTCCATAAAAGGCTGCTCAAAGGTCTCGGCGCGGGCGGCAAAGATGGGGTCGCTGGGGACGCTAAAGGGAAGTTTGGCAATCGCCAGACAACTGAGCGACTCTCCCGGCACGTCCACCCCTTCCCAAAAGCTGCGCGTGCCCAGCAGCACCCGCCGCTCGCCCGCGCGAAAGCTCTCCAACAACTGCGCCCGCGAGACACCCTCGCCCTGGGCCTGGACGGTGATGCCCGCCTGGGCCAACACAGCTTTGAGCGCCCGCATGGTGGTGCGCAGTTGATTGTAGGAAGTAAAGAGTGCCAGCGCCCGCCCACCGGTGGCGCGGAAGAGGGCCGCCATCCCCTGTTCGACCGCCCGCTGATAACCCGGCTGGCGGGGTTCGGGGATGTCGTCCACCAGGTAGACCAGCGTCGAGCTGGCGTAATCGAACGGCGAGCCAACCACCAACTCGTCGGCGTCCCAGCCGTTCAACCGTTCGCGTATAAAATCGAACGATGAGCCGGTGCGCAGCGTGGCCGAGGTCAAAATCACCGCTTCCTTTTGGTGAAAGAGGTGCTCTTCCACCAACGGGCCGACGTGCAAGGGGGCCGCGTGCAAACTCAACCGGTCGTGGCTGAAATCCAGCTCCAGCCAGTAGATGAGGGCCGCGTCCGGCTGCGTGATCATCCGGCTCACCTGCGCGGCGCTATCCTCCAACCGTCGCGCTACCCCCACCACCTGGGCCTGTAAATCCTCGGCCTGCGACACGTCGGCCAGGCCATCCGCCAGCCGTTCCAGCCCCTGGATGACGGTTTTCAGCGGCCCCCCGGCGTCGTCCCAACTGATCTCGACCCTCTCCCAGGCCGGCTGCACGCGCACGCCGGACGTGATCCGCAGGCGGAATGTATACTGGTTGCGCTGCCCCCCGCGCTGCTCCCCCGCGAACTCGTTCAATTGCTCAAAGAAAGAATCGAGCGCCCTCATCGCCCGCCGCGCTGCCAGCCCGACCTGCCCGACGAGCAGTTCCTTCTCCTCCATCGCGCGGGCCGGCAAGTTAGCTTTTTGGCAATGGGAGAGCGTCTCCGCCAGCAGCCCGGTCACGCGGCCGGAGGATGAAAGTTGGCCGACCTGCACCAGTATGCGGCGCATCCGCTCGTGGTCGGTCTCGAAGCTGAGACCGGAGGTGGTGGCGGATTCCAGGTGATGAGCCTCGTCCACGACGAGGTATTTGTACTCTGGCAGGGCGCGGTTCTGCACCGCCACGTCGGCCAGGAGCAGCGCGTGGTTGACTATGACCAGGTGGGCAGATTCGGCGGCGCGGCGGGCGTTGTAAAAGTAGCAACCGCCCTGCTGAAAATGACGGCACCGCTCTGGGGCACAGCCCTCGTGTTCGGCCGAGAACTGGCGCCAGATTGCCCGCTCGACCGGGGTGGGCAGAAAGAGCGCATCCCCCTCACCGTCCACCGTCCCCGGCAGCCAGGTGATGATCTTGGTCAGCACGCGGGCTTCGTCGGGCGAGTTCGCTCCCCGGCGGCGCACGGCCTGTAACCGGGCCGGGCAAAGGTAATGGGAGCGCCCCTTGAGCACGGCGGCGCTGAATTTGAGCGGCAGGGCACGGGCCAGGGCCGGCAAGTCCTGGCGGTACAACTGATCCTGCAAGTTGACGGTGTTGGTGGAGACGACCACCCGCTCCCCGTTTTGCGCCGCCCAATAGACAGCCGGGATGAGATAAGCCAGGGACTTGCCAACGCCGGTTGGGGCCTCGACCAGCAAGTGCTGCCCCCGGTTAAAGGCCCGCGCCACACCGCGCAGCATCGTCACCTGTTGGGGACGGTACTCGTAGCCGGGAAAATGAGCCGCGAACGGACCTCCCTCCTCCAACAGCGCGGCCAGTTGAGCCACGTCCAGCGCCCGCTTTTCTTCGACCGGCTGCAATGGGGGGGCGCTACTCTCGGCGGCGAATGGGGGGCGGGCGGGAACGCCGGGCGGGCGGGGAGCGGACGGACGACGCCCGGCCTGATCCAGTGCAGCGCGGAAAAAGTCGGTCGCGCCCCACCTGGCCCGCTCGCCGTGGCCGATGATCTCTTTCAGCAACCGGGGGGAGAGACGCGCCGCCCGTCGCAAGAGGGCGCGGAACAGCAGCCAGGTGGCCTGGGCGTCGTCCAGCGCCCGGTGGGCCTGCTCCAACTCGATCCCCAAAAGATTCGCCAGTGCCCCCAGGCTATACCGCTCGGCATGCGGCAGGAGCACCCCGGCCAACTCGAACGTATCGAGCGACTCGTTCCCGGTCAACACCGCGTGGGGGCGCAAAAAGCTCAGGTCGAACTCGACGCTGTGGCCGACGATGGGATAATGTCCGGCAAATCTCGCCAGGCGGGGGAGCACAGCGGGCAGAGGAGGAGCGTTAGCCACGTCTTGGTCGCGGATGCCGGTCAACTCGGTGATCTGAAAGGGAATACGGCGACCGGGGTTGACAAAGGTGGAAAAAGTTCCCAGTTTTTCGTCGTCACGGAACTTGACCGCGCCGATCTCAATGATGGCGTCACGGCCAGCTTCCAGACCGG
>CAYNVC010000178.1:0-6087 GCA_964400615.1 uncultured Anaerolineales bacterium
ACTGCCGCCAGTTGACCGTCGCTCATTTTCGCCAGCAGTTTGTTCATACCGAGACATGCCTCGCCGGTGCAGTTACCCGGCCCGGCGAACTTGTAGGACCAAAAGTAGATGTTCCATGCCGCGCGATGCTTGCTCATATCGTCTGTTGTAAAGCCTGGGTTCATCGCCGCGTACATTGTCATCGGTTTGAGCGCGTCGTTCGTGTCACCGTTGGGGCTGACGGTCAGATTGGACGACCAGTACCACTCAAAGAGCACGCCCTGGGGCAACAACTCGTCCACGTACCCCCGGATCACCGTGCCGGTGGTCTGGTTGCTCAGATAACTCTTGGCGTCGAGTGACCAGTATGGATCCAGCAAGACCACCCGGTCGGGCAGCAATTTGGCCGGCACATCTCCGGCGTCGATTCCCTCCTGAACCAATTTGGTCATCCGCACCGCCATCTGGTTGCCCAGTGAGTGCCCGGCGATACGGATGTTGCCGCCGGTATAGTCCTGCGCGGTCATCGCTGCCACATAGGTCTCGTAGAACAGTTCCCCCGCACTCTTGGTGCCGGCAGGAGCCGGCTGGTAAACTGTCCCGCTTTGCTTCCAGCGCATCTTTTGCGGCCCGTTGTTGGTCCAGATTTTGGCCTCGGCGTCTTTGACCTCTGATTCGTCCGAGAACTGGTTCCAGTAAAAGATGCCAATGTTCCACCCGGCGTCTATCCACGCCTGGGCCGTGTCGTCGTTGCAGGTTGTACACCCGTCCGAGGAATTGTAGAGAAAATCGGGTGGGTTGCTTGCCGAGATGTTGGGCTGCCAACCGTGGACAAAGATCACGGTCGGTTTAGAGGGATCAAAGTAGGCATTGCTCTCGCCGGGGACGAACTTTTGCGATGTGTGCCCTCCTCCAAACCAGTAGAGGCCATAATCCAGTTTGCTGGAATCATAATCCAGCGCGGCGGGAGCGGCAGGGGTCGCAAGCGAGATCAGGGGCAATGGTGCTGCCAGCAGCAATGTGGCTATCACTATGGCGCTCACGAGTTTCAGTTGGCGGTTCATAGCAAGTTTCCTCCTTGATGGTACGAGTGTGGATTTTATCTTTTCAAGGTCTCTAACTTGTGCTCGATGGTATTCTACTACAAAACGCGGAACGTACAAACTGTTGCTCTCGCCCAGACACCGAATTGACAATATTCCCATTTTGTGTATAATATGACCCTGGTCATATTTGTTCCGTGGTCATAATTCATTATGAACTCGACTATTTCACTGCGTGAACGCAAAAAGCGGCAAACCCGGCAGCGGCTGATCGAAGCTGCACTGCGCCTGTTCCAGGATCAGGGGTACGACGATACCACCGTCGAGCAGATTGCCGCCGCCGCCCAGGTTGCCAAGGGCACCTTTTTTAACTATTTCGAGACCAAGGAGGCGATCCTGCCCGCCCTGGTCGCGTGGCGGCTGCGAGAGTTGGAGGAGGCGCTTTCGCCGGAACGCGGCGCTCCGGCCAGCCCAGTCGCCCGCATCAAGCTGGCGCTGCGCCTGGTGGCCGACGACCCGCTCGCTGACCCGGTGCTGATGCGGCGGCTGTTCGCTGCCGGGGGATACCACAGCACAGTCAACCCGGTGCACGCGCTCGCCGACCTGCTGTCCGAGCAGGTGCGTCAGGCCCAGGCGGCAGGCGAGATTCGCGCCGACCTGGATCCTCTTTACCTGGGCGGCGTGCTCCGCGCTTTGTTCTTCCAACAATTGATGATGTGGCACCACGTCGACCGCCCGGCCCCGCTCCCAGAGTGTCTCGATTGGACGGTTGATTTACTGTTGGACGGCATCGCCGGCCCTGAGTGGGGGTAAATCAAGCATCTCTGGTTAGGAGGCAAATGTCCAGATTTATCAGATTCAAACCTCACGTATCCGTGCATTGGCTGTTCGTCCTGGGCGGCCTGATGTGGAGCGCGGTCGGCTGGATGTTGTGCCGGCGGGCCTACAGCTGGCTCGTCGCCGTTCACCTGAGTTGGACTATCTCGCTCGGTCTGATCGGCATCCTGGCGGCGCTGCTGACCTATCGCTTTGGTTTCGCCAGGATTGCCGCCCGGAATGTCACCCGCCTGTGCCGTTTTCCAGATGGGGCCTGCCTCTTTGCTTTCCAATCGTGGCAGGGCTACCTGATGGTCATCTTTATGATCTCGCTGGGGTTGCTCCTGCGCAACTCGGCGTTCCCCAAGCACCTGCTGGCCGTCATCTATACGACCATCGGCGGGGCGCTGTTCATCGCCAGCTTTCACTATTACGGCCGGCTGTGGCGCATCACCTTCCAGAGGCGGCCCTGCCTGGAACAGGTGCGTGAGCCGTAGCCGCGCTTTCCATAGGGCGGGGGCAAGGAGGTTGTAGATGAACCCAGCAATTCGGATGTGGATCGAAATATCGTTCGACACCCTCTACCTGCTCGCCGTGTGGGGGCTGGTGATCGTCATGTTCCGCCGCCGCTCAACGGTCGAAGCCGGGAACCGGCGCGTGGCCGGATTGGTGATGGGTGCTTTTACCCTGCTGGCGATAGGGGATAGCGGGCACGTCGGGTTCCGGCTGCTGGCCTATGCGACGGGGAACGCAGAACTGGCCGTCTCTTTCCTGGGGATGCCGTTCAGCCTGCCCGGCATAGGAACCATGGCGACGGCCATCACGGTGACGCTGTTCTATGTGCTGATGGTGGCGATCTGGCGCTACCGCTTTGCCAAACAGTACGGCCCGCTCGAATACCTGTTGTTCGCCGCTGCCCTGGTGCGGTTGCTGTTCCTGGCCGTCCCGGCCAACCAGTGGAACGCGCCCGTGCCGCCGCAGCCCTGGTCAACGATCCGCAACCTGCCCCTGTTGGTTCAGGGGCTGGTCGCTTATTCGATCCTGCGGGACGCGCGGGCCAATCACGATCGGACTTTTTGGTGGATCGGTCTGATGATCCTGGTCTCGTTCACCTGCTACATGGCGGTCGTCCTGTTCGTCCAGCAGATACCCCTCATCGGCATGTTGATGATTCCCAAGACGGTGGCCTACGTGGTGATGTGCGTGCTGGCCTACCGCGAACTTTATGGCAAACGAGGAGATATATCCGCATGAACCCAACTATGGAACTGCTGCTCAACCGCAAATCGGTGCGAGCATACGAAAAGCGCCCGATCAGCGCCGAGGTCAAGGAGCAGATTTTCACCGCCGCTATGCGCGTTCCCACGGCGGGGAACATGATGCTCTACTCGATCATCGAGGTCAGCGACCCCAGCGCCAAGAAGAAGCTGTCCAAGACCTGCGATAACCAGCCCTTTATCGCCAGAGCGCCATTGGTGTTGCTCTTTCTGGCCGATTACCAGAGGTGGCACGATTACTTTATCGCCTCTGGGGTCGAGCAGATCTGCGAGCAAAAGAATGTCCCGATGCGCAAGCCGGAGGAGGGGGACTTGTTCCTGGCCTGCTGCGACGCCATCATTGCCGCGCACACCTCCGTCATTGCGGCGGAATCGTTGGGGATCGGCTCTTGCTACATCGGGGATATTATGGAGCATTACGAGGTTCACAAAGAGATGTTCGGCCTGCCCCAGTACGTGTTCCCCATCTGCCTGGTCTGCTATGGCTACCCCACGCAGCAGCAGCGCGAGCGCCCGCTGACGCCGCGTTTTCAGAAACAGTTTGTCCTGTTCGAGAACCAATACCGGCGGCTCGATCCGGCCGATTTTGAGGAAATGTACCGCGAGATGGAGGAGCAAATGTTTCACGGACAGGAAGAGGTGCGGGGAGCGCACAACGTCGGGCAGCTCATGTACACCCACAAGTTCGATTCCGACTTTGCGCGGGAGATGAACAGGTCGGTGCGGGCGATATTGCGGACGTGGAACGGGGACTGACCACTTTTTCGGGGAGGTTTTGGACATGGCACGCATATTGATCTGGATTTTGATGTTGCTCGGCGGCGGGGCGTTGAGCCTGTGGCTGGATTCGCGCTGGTTCCACGCCCTGTTCGTCAGCCCCGTGTTTCACCTGGTGACGCTGGTCGCCGGGGCGTTTTTGCTCCGTTTCGTCATGCAGGTCAGCCGGTACACCGGGCGGCTGCTGGCGCGGATGGGGCGCGAGGGGGACGTCCCCCGCATGGAGACCAACAAACTGGTCACGACCGGTATCTATGGCTGCATGCGCCACCCTATGCACCTGGGGCTGCTCTTCTTTCCCTGGGCGGTAGCGCTGATTCTCGGCTCCCCTTTCTTTTTGGCTGTGTTGGCCCCGCTGGAGACGCTCTTTATCCTGGTGATGGTCAAACTGGTGGAGGAGCCGGGCGCGATTGCCAAGTTCGGTGACGAGTATCGTGAGTATCAAAAGCGCGTGCCCGCGTTCAGCCTGCGCCCCGATTGTCTGCGCCGGCTGACGGGCCAGCAAGTCGAGTAAAGGAGCGTCAAATGGGACAAGAATTCGATCGTTCTGTCTCCAAAGTGGAGGTGACGGGCTTTGAGGCCCGCAATTACGACCTGTTGATGAACGTCGTCACCGCTGGGACCTACCCCTTTTTCATCCGCCGTGCCGTGCGGGATATGCACGTCCAGCCGGACGACGCCATCCTGGTGTTCGGCTCCGGCTCCGGGCGCAACGTCTGCCTGATGACCCGCTATCTCTCCGAGCGGGGGCGCGTGTTGGGGCTGGACATCGGGGACGAGATGCTATCTCAGGCCAAACGCCGCTGCGCCTCGCTTCCCAACGTCGCTTTCGAGAAACGACGGGTGGACGAGCCGTTGCCCTACGAGGCCGAGTTCGACAAGGTCTTTATCGCCTTTGTCCTGCACGGATTCATCCAGGAGGATCGGCTGCGCATCATCGCCAATGCCCGGCGCGCGCTGCGGCCCGGCGGCGAGTTCGTCATCCTGGATTACGCCCACTTTGACCCCGCCAAGTCACCCTGGCCGGTGCGGGTGGCGTTCAGGATGGAGTGTCCGCTGGCGACCGATTTCGCGCTCCGCGACTGGGAGGCGCTCCTGCGGGAGCAGGGGTTCGACCAGTTCCACACCCACCATTACTACCTGGGTTACGTGCGGCTCCTGGCGGCACGCAGGGGGGAAGGGTGACGATGGCCCCGCTCCACATCGAGGTTGACACCCTGGCGATCATTGGCCTGATCATCACCCTGGCCTACCTGGGCAGCAAGGTGGTGCAGCGCATCGGGATTCCTCAAGTGGTCGGTTTCATCCTGGTTGGAGTGTTGTTGGGGTCGTCGTTCCTGAACGTCGTGCCGCTCTCGCTGGCGCACGAACTGGGTTTCATCAGCGAGATCGCGCTGGGATTGATCGGCTTCGATATGGGTTCACATCTCCGTTTTGGCGAGCTGCGTCGCCTGGGGCGGAGCATTATCTTTATTCTGATCGGGGAGGCGTTCGGTGCGCTGCTGCTGGTGGCGGGCGGCGTCTACCTGCTCACTCACTCTACCTCCACCGCGCTCGTCTTTGGCGCACTGGCCGCCGCCACAGCCCCCGCCGCCACGGTGGACGTGCTGGCCGAGTACCAGGCCAAAGGGCCGCTGACGACGACGCTGCTGGCCGTGGTCGGCCTGGACGACGCGCTGGCCCTGCTGCTCTTTAGCTTTGCCGTCGCCATCGCCGAATCGCTGCTGGCCCACACCGGCGGTCTGTCGCTGGCGCAGATGATCGAGTTGCCGCTCCAAGAGATCGGCGGGGCGCTGTTGCTGGGGGTCGTGGTCGGTGCGCCGTTCCAGTGGACGTTGAACCGGCTCAAAAAGCGGCACGCGGTCTGCGCTTTCGTCGTCGGCGTGGTGATCTTTGTGAGCGGGCTGGCGAACTCGCTCCACGTCTCGCTGATTTTGGCCGCGATGACGATGGGGGTCGTGGTGGCGAACCTCAAGAGCGATAACAGCCAGTACGCCCACTGCGTGGTGGAGCGGATCGGCCCCCTGGCCTACATCCTCTTTTTTGCCCTGGTGGGAGCGCGGTTGCAGATCTCGCTGCTGCCGCAGATGGGGCTGCTGGGGCTGATCTATATCCTGCTGCGCAGCGCGGGCAAGTTCGGCGGGGCGTGGATGGGGGGCTGGGTGGGCCGGGCTGCGCCAACTGTGCGCAACTAT
>CAYNVC010000179.1:0-6043 GCA_964400615.1 uncultured Anaerolineales bacterium
CGGGCGTCCACGCCCGCATGCGGCCAGGATGGCCGCGTTCCGTGGTGCGGCCAGGATGGCCGCGTTCCGTGGCACGCAAAAATATGACTGACATCCTCCGGCCTGGTTAGGGTTGAACAGTCACGGATTTGGGCCAGCCGGGCCAGGTGCACCATCCTGCCCAATGACCGCCAGTACCTGCCCCTGGCTGACTTGGGCTTTTATGGTTCCGTGGAGAGCCTGCACCACACCATCGTTGGGGGCACATAGCTCCAGATTCATCTTCATAGATTCCAGCACGGCCACCACGTCCCCGCGCTTTACTCGTTGCCCCACAGTTATAGGCAGTTCGACCAGCAGACCCGGCAGGGGAGCGCACACTTTTCCCTCGTCCGAGGGTTGAAGGCGAAAGTGATTATCCTGAGACGGTCGCCGCCCCCGGGCTTGCAGGTGAGCCTGGTACGGATGCCCGGACACCACCATTTTGCACTCGTCCCCATCCGCCTCTTCGATGTGTGTCTCGTAGGAGCGATGATCCACCAACAACGAGTACTCGGGCCGGCCATCCACACCCTGAAAATCCACGCTATATGGACGCTGGTTGACCCACACCATGCCGCCCCGTCCTATCTCGATCTCGAACGTCTCTCCCTCGACGGTGATGATGTATTTCATCGGTTCCACCCCCTCATCAAATCCCAGCGGCCCAGCATCTGCCAGCGATTGGCACAGCGTCCTGGCTCTTTCTCGCCCCGCTTGCGCCGCCGGTAGTCGAGCAACGCCGCCGTGAGCGCGGCCGCCAAACGATCTGGCCCATCCGGTTCCGGTGGCAGAAATTGTTCTTCCAGGAAACGGGTGTCAAACTGCCCGCCGAAGAAGCGATGGCTGTCCAGCAGCGCCCGGTGCAGATCCAGGTTGGTCGTGATACCGGCGATGTGGTACTCTTCCAGCGCCCGCCGCATGCGCACGATAGCCACCGCCCGCGTCTCTCCCCAGACGATCAGTTTGGAGAGCAGCGAATCATAATAAGGGGTAATGTCCAGCCCCTCGCAGATGCCGCTATCCACGCGGACGCCAGGCCCGCCCGGTTCGCGCAGGCGGGTGACGTGTCCGGTGGTGGGGATGAACCCACGTGCTGGATCCTCGGCCAGGACGCGGCACTCTAACGCCCATCCCCTGGGGCGGACGTCCTCCTGGGTATAGTGCAGCCCCCGGCCGGCTGCAATACGCAGCTGCTCTTTGACGATGTCCACCCCCGTGATCGCCTCGGTGACGGTGTGCTCCACCTGCAAGCGGGGGTTGACTTCCAGGAAATAAAAGCCGCTATCGGGGACGAGCAGGAACTCGACCGTGCCCGCGCCGACGTAGCCGGTAGCCCGCCCAATCTCCACGGCAGCCCGGAATATCCGCTCTCGCAACTCGTCCCCCACTGCCCGCGAGGGGGATTCTTCGATCAACTTTTGATGCCGCCGCTGGATGGAGCACTCGCGCTCCCCCAGGTGAATGACTTGCCCGTGCCCGTCGCCCAGCAGTTGTACCTCGATGTGCCGGGCGCCCTCTATCATCCGCTCCAGATAAACCCTATCGTCACCGCAGGTGGCCTGGGCCTCCCGCCGGGCGAGCGGGATCGCCGTCTCCAACTCTGCCCGCGAGCTGACTGCCCGGATGCCCATCCCGCCTCCGCCGGCGGTCGCCTTGAGCATGAGCGGGTAGCCGATACTGTCGGCGGCTTCCAGCAGTGCGCCGTCGTCCAGCGCCTGGGCAGAGCCTTCGATGACCGGGATGTCCAGGCCCCGCGCCGTGCGGCGGGCGGCGACTTTGTCGCCCAACAATTCCATCACCTCCGGCGGTGGCCCGACGAACGTCAGCCCGGCCTCAGCGCAGGCGCGGGCAAAATCCGGCGACTCGGCCAGGAACCCATAGCCGGGGTGGATGGTCTGAGCGCCGGAATCCAGCGCCACCTGGATGATGCGCTCCCCGCGCAGGTAGCTTTCGGGAGCGGGGGGCGGGCCGATACAATACGCCTCGTCGGCGTAGCGGACGTGGGGTGCTTCCCGGTCGGCCTCAGAAAATACGGCTACCGTCTCCAGCCCCAGTTCCCGGCAGGTGCGCAGCACCCGTACTGCGATTTCACCCCGATTTGCCACCAGCACTTTCAAGTTTCATTCCTCCCGTTTGACGCTTGACGTTTGATGCTTGACGCTTCACACCGGCATATTCCCGTGCTTGCGCGGTGGACGGTGTACCCGTTTGTGGCGCAGCATTTCCAGTGCCCCGATGACGCGCGGGCGGGTCTCGTGAGGGGCAATCACCCCATCCAGGTAGCCGTGCGCCGCCGCCACGTAGGGGTTGGCAAACTTGTCCCGATAGTCGCGCACCAGCTCCTCCCGCAGGGCGGCAGGGTCGTCCGCTGCCTTTAGTTCGCGGCGAAAGAGGACGTTCACCGCTCCCTGCGGCCCCATCACGGCGATCTCTGCCCCCGGCCAGGCCAGGCAGACGTCGCCGCCCAGGTGTTTGGAGCTCATGACGATGTAGGCCCCGCCGTAAGCCTTGCGGGTGATGAGCGATATTTTGGGCACGCTGGCTTCGGCGTAGGCATAGATCATCTTGGCCCCGTGCCGGATGACGCCGCCGTGTTCCTGCGCCACCCCAGGCAGGAAGCCAGGCGTGTCGGTCAGCGTGAGGAGCGGGATGTTGAAGGAATCGCAAAAGCGGATGAAACGCGCCCCTTTGTCCGAGCTATCAATATCGAGCACTCCGGCCAGGGAGGGAGGTTGTTGGGCCACGATACCAACCACGTGCCCTCCCATCCGGGCGAATCCCACGATCAGGTTGGGGGCGAACTGGGCCTGCACCTCCATAAATTCGCCCCCGTCCGTGATGTGGGCGATGACGTGGTGCATATCGTACCCCAGCGCCGGGTCGTCCGGCACCAGCGTGTCCAGTTCTTTGTCCATCCGGTCGGGGGGATCGGTCGGCGAGAGGTAGGGTGGGTCGGAGGCGTTGTTCGAGGGCAGGTAGGCGAGCAGTTGGCGCACCAGGTCGAGCGTCTCCTCGTCGCCAGAGGCCGCAAAGTGGGCCACGCCGCTGACCCGGTTGTGTACGTCGGCCCCGCCAAGCTCGTCCGCGCCTATCTCTTCGCGCGTCACCGCCCGGATCACGTCCGGCCCGGTGATGAACATGCGGCCCGTGCCCTCGGTCATAAAGATAAAATCGGTCAAGGCGGGGGAGTAGACCGCGCCCCCGGCGCAAGGGCCTAGTATGACCGAAATTTGGGGGACGACGCCGGAGGCCAGGACGTTACGGTAGAATATTTCGCCGTAGGCGGCCAGCGCGTCCACTCCTTCCTGGATGCGTGCCCCGCCGGAATCGTTGATCCCGATGACCGGTGCGCCGTTTTCCAGCGCCAGGTCGAGCAGTTTGCAAACTTTGTGGCCGTGGGCCTCTCCAACCGACCCGCCCAGTACGGTAAAATCTTGGGCAAAGAGATAGACCAGCCGGCCGTCAATCTCTCCCCAGCCGGTGACGACGCTGTCGCCCGGCGTGCCTTGCTTGTCCGAGCCGGTTGCCCTGCTGGCGACGAACTCGTCCAGCTCGTAAAACGTGCCCCGGTCGAGCAGGTACTCGATTCGCTCGCGGGCGGTCAGTTTCCCTTTGGCGTGCTGGCGCTCGATCCGCTCGGCCCCGCCGCCCAGATGAGCCTGTTTCCGCAGGTCATCCAGGCGTTCGAGCGCGGTTTGGGCTTGTGCTTTCACTCTTCCACCCCCAGGGAGAACAGCCAGCGCCAGAAGCGGCGCATGGTCGAGCGCAGCGCGGTGTAGCGGTAACGTACCATCTGCCAGAACCGCTTCCAGCGGGAGGGCGGGGCAGGCAGTTCGGGCACGCTCCAACGAATCGCCGCAGCTCCCCAGGTCAGACCGGCACCGAACCCAACGCACACCACGATGTCGTCGCGCTGAATCAGGCCCTGCTCGACCGCGTCGCACAGCGCGATGGGGATGGAGGCGGACGAGGTGTTGCCGTACCATTCCAGGTCACTAAAGACCATCTCCGGTTCCAGCTTGAGGGCGCGGGCCGAAGATTCGATGATGCGCTGGTTGGCCTGGTGGGGGATCAGGAGGTCGAGGTCGGCGACTTGCAGCCCGGCCAGCTCGAGCGCCTTGCGCGTGGCCGAGGGCATTGTGCGCACGGCGAAGCGAAAGACTTCGCGTCCCCTCATCTGTAGATAGTGCCGGCCTTCGGCCACTGTGCGGTGGGTGGCCGGTTCGCGGCTGCCCCCAGCCGGCAGTTTCAACAAGTCGCCGCCGGAGCCATCCGCGCCGAGGACGCTGGACAGCACGCCGCTTTCGTCATCGCCGGCTTGCAGTATGACCGCCCCGGCTCCGTCGCCAAAGAGAACGCAGGTGTTCCGGTCGTCCCAATCGGTGATGCGGGAGAGCGTCTCCGCCCCAATGACCAGGGCATTTTCGTAGGCCCCGCCCGCGATCAGGTTGGCGGCCACGCTCAGCCCGTAGACGAATCCGGTGCATCCGGCGGAGAGGTCGAACGCCGCCGCGCGGTCGGCTCCCAGGCTATCCTGCACCAGGCAGGCGGTGGCCGGGAAGGCGTGCTCCGGCGTTACGGTGGCGATGATGATCAGTTCCAGTTGTGAGGGCTTGATTCCGGCCACGTCCAACGCCTGCCGGGCAGCCTGGAGCGAGAGGCTGAACGTCGTTTCGCCATCGGCAACGATGCGCCGCTCGCAGATCCCGGTGCGCGTGCGGATCCACTCGTCGGAGGTATCCACCATCTGAGTCAGGTCGGCGTTGGTCAACACCCGTTGGGGGACGGCTTTGCCCCAGCCGACTATGTGTGCGCGGGTCATTGTGCCTCCTCCCAACGGCGGAAGATGAGGCAGCCGTTGTGCCCGCCAAAGCCGAACGAGTTGGAGAGCACCACCCGTGGCTCTATCCGCCGCGCCTGGTTGGGCACGTAATCCAGATCGCAATCCGGATCGGGCGTCTCGTAGTTGACCGTGGGGTGTACCCAGCCGGTCTCTAAACTTTTGATGCAGACGATGGCCTCGACCGCTCCGGCTGCGCCCATGAGGTGGCCCATCATAGATTTGGATGAGCTGATCGCCAGCCGGTTGGCGTGTGGGCCAAAGGTGGTGTGGATGGCTCGCGTCTCGATGCGGTCGTTGAGGGCGGTGCTGGTTCCGTGGGCGTTGATATAGTCCACTGCCTCCGGGGGCAGTCCGGCGTCTTGTAGTGCCAGCGTCATCGCCTGGGCCGCGCCGGTTCCCTCCTCGTCGGGGGCGGTGATGTGGGTGGCGTCGGCGGTTGCCCCGTAGCCGACCAGTTCGGCGTGGATGGTGGCCCCGCGCTGGCGGGCGTGCTCCAGACTTTCCAGCACCAGGATTCCCCCTCCCTCGCCCATCACAAAGCCGGTGCGCCCGGCGTCAAAGGGGCGGCTGGCGTGCTGCGGGTCGTCGTTGCGGATGGAGACGGCCCCCATGTTCTTGAAGGCGGAGAGGGCGAGAGGGTCAATGACCGCTTCGCTGCCGCCGCAGAGCATTATCTCTGCGTCTCCGCGCTGGATCATCTCGGCCGCTTCTCCGATGGAGTGAGAGCCGGTGGCGCAGGCAGAGGCGACGCAGAAATTGGGGCCGCGCAAGCCGTGGGCGATGGCGACCGTGGCCGAGGCCGCGTTGGGCATCATCATTGGGGCCATAAAGGGACTGACGCGGTGTGGGCCGGATTTGAGCAAGACGTCATAGTTCTTGAGCAGGGTGGAGACTCCCCCGATGGCGCTGCCGATGATTGCGCCCGTGTTTTGTCTCAGGGTGTCGTCAAGCTCTAACCGGGCATCGGCAATTGCCTGGCGGGCTGCTTCCAGGGCAAAAAGAGTAAAGCGGTCGTTGCGGCGTGCCACGCGCCGCCCAAAGAGTGCCGCAGGATCGAAATTCTTGACCTCGGCGGCGATTTGCACCTCTAAATTTGAGGGGTCGAACAGGGTGATCCTGCCCACCCCGCTGCGCCCGGCGATGAGAGCCTCCCACATTGCCGGCACGTCGTTCCCCACC
>CAYNVC010000180.1:0-6026 GCA_964400615.1 uncultured Anaerolineales bacterium
CCTTTGCATACGAGTCCCTCTATACTATGTGTTCCCCTTCCGCTTCGAAAGCCCCCTCCCACGCAGTGCCGCATACCGGCCTGAAAGAGCCGGTGCTGGATGCGCCGTGAGGCGCAAGCCCCCAGCACTGCCTGACCCAGCACCGCCCGATCCAGCGCCGCCTGTTTACGGCGGCGCGGCACGGCGCATACATCGTGCGGCCATCCTGGCCGCGTTCCACGGCACGCAAGAATAGGACGGACCCTCTGCGTGCGGGCCATTTGACAAATTTACCACTTTGATATATAATCGCGCCAATCTGAGGAAATCCTATGCTCAAGAGTTCAAACGGTTTAGTCATCATCTTGTCTGTCCTGCTCCTGGCCCTCATTATTGTAGGGGGAGGAATCTAACTCGTTGGGCAGAGATTGACACCGCAATCTAAAACCAAAACCGCCCAACAGGGCGGTTTTTTTTACAACTCGACGTAAAATGAAAACCTCTACCGGCCATCTGGCACTGACCATCATTATCGTTATTAGCGTGCTCCTGCTTAGCAGGGGCGATTGGTGGTTGGGATGGCGCTGGTGAGGCAACACCGCAAGTAAGCGCCAAGAGGCAAATCAAAGCCGCCCAACCGGGCGGCTTTTTTCTTTATCCGAGACAACAGAGGAGGGGAAAAAATGAAACTTACAGGGGCACAAATCGTCTGGGAAATACTCGAACGTGAGGGCGTGGAGGTGGTATTTGGCATCCCCGGCGGGGCGATAATGCACACTTATCATCCCCGCCAGGAGTATGGCATCCATCACGTCCTCATGCGCCACGAACAATGCGCGGCCCACGCCGCCGACGGGTACGCCAGGGCGTCGGGACGGGTAGGCGTGGCGTTAGCCACCTCCGGGCCGGGCGGGACCAACCTGGTCACAGGCATAGCCACGGCGATGATGGATTCGTCGCCCATCGTTTGCATCACAGGCCAGGTATCAACCCCGGTGATCGGCTCCGACGCCTTCCAGGAGGTGGACATCACGGGCGTCACCCTGCCGATTACCAAACACAACTATTTGGTGACAGACGTCGCCGACCTGGCCCAGACCATACACGCCGCCTTTTACGTCGCCCGCAGCGGCCGGCCCGGCCCGGTACTGGTTGACCTGCCCAAAGATGTCCAGCAGGCCGAGACCGAGTTCGTGCCGCCGCAGGAGGAGGCCGGGTTGCCGGGCTTTCGCCCCGCCGTGAGCGACGACGCAGAAGCGATACAGCGGGCAGCGGCATTGATCAACGCCGCCCAGCGCCCCGTCATCCTCGCCGGGCACGGCGTCTTGATGTCGGGAGCGATGGAACAGTTGCTGGCGTTCGCCGAAAAAACCACGACCCCCGTGGCCCTGACCTTGCTGGGCAGCGGCGGATTTCCCGCCTCCCACCGGTTGGCCCTGGGGATGATGGGCATGCACGGTGAGGCGTTCGTGAACCAGACCATCCAGGAAGCCGACCTGCTCCTGGCCTTTGGCATGCGCTTCGACGACCGCGTGACCGGCCAACTGGACCGCTACGCACCCAACGCCCGCAAGATACACGTGGACATGGACGCCGCCGAGCTGAACAAGATCGTACCGGTGGACGTAGCCATCCACAACGACCTGCGCCGGGTGCTGGAACAACTCTTGCCGCTGGTGGAACCGGCCCCGCACACCGGGTGGCTGGCGCAGGTTGACCTCTGGCGGATCGAAAGCCACACCCGCGACATCGTCGCCCGCCCCCCCAACGGCCGGCTCACGGCCCCCCACTTTATCAACGCCATCTGGGAAGCGACGCATGGAAAAGCCATCGTGGTCACAGACGTTGGGCAGCACCAGATGTGGGCCGCGCAATACTATCGCTACGATGACCCCCTGCCCTTTATCACCTCCGGGGGACTGGGGACGATGGGATTTGGCCTGCCGGCGGCCATCGGCGCCCAAATCGCCTGCCCGGACGAGGAAGTGTGGGCCTTTGTGGGCGACGGCGGCTTCCAGATGACGCTCCACGACCTGGCGACCGTCGTCCAGGAACAACTGCCCATCCGCATCGCCCTCTCCAACAACGGCTACCTGGGCATGGTGCGCCAGTGGCAAGAGATGTTTTACGACCGCCGGTACGAATCCACACAACTGCTCAACCCCGATTTCACCAGGTTGGTGGAGGCGTATGGCATCCGCGCCTGGCAGGCCGCAAACATCAGAGAGGCACGCCGGGCCATCGCCGAGGCACGCGATCACCCCGGCCCCGCTTTCATCGAGTTCCGAATTGCCCAGGAGGGGGAGGAGGGCAACGTTTACCCGATGGTTCCATCCGGCGCGGCGCTGCACGAAATGATCCGCCGCCCGGTTCAGCCAGTCGTGAGCCAGTGAACGAGGAGGAAAGAAATGAACAGCACACTAGTGGCATTGGTCGAGGATAAACCGGGCGTGTTGAACCGGGTCGCCAGCCTCTTTCGCAGGCGGGCGTTCAACATCGAAAGCCTGACGGTCGGGCACACGGAGCAACCCGGCATCTCCCGGATGACCATCGTCGTGGACGACGCCCACACCAACGTGGACCAGGTCACCCGAAACCTGGACAAACTGATAGACGTCATCCACGTCGAGAACGTATCCGAGCAGGCGGCCGTCATGCGCGACCTGGCGCTGGTCCGTGTGCAGGCAGATGGCGGCACGCGCTCCGAGATCATGCAGATCGTGGACACCTTCCGGGCGCGGGTGGTGGACGTGGGATTGGACACGTTGATGGTCGAGGTGACGGGCAACGAGGAAAAAATAGATGGCCTGGTGGACGTGCTCCGCCCCTTTGGCATTGTCGAGATGGTGCGCACCGGACGCATAGCTATGGTGCGCGGCTCGATGAACAAAATCAGAACGAATAATTGAAATGGAGAAAAAAACATGGCGAAAATTGATTTTGGTGGCCTAGTCGAAGACATAGTCACACGGGACGAGTTCCCGCTGGAAAAAGCCCGTACCGTGCTGGCGGACGAAACCGTAGCGGTGCTGGGGTACGGGGTGCAGGGGCCGGCCCAGGCGCTCAATATGAGAGATAACGGCGTCAACGTCATCGTGGGCGGATCGCCGGAGCGCAAACGCTCGTGGGACAAGGCGCTCCACGATGGATGGGAGCCGGGCCGGACGCTCTTTCCCTGGGAGGAGGCGGTAGAGCGGGCCACCGTCGTCCAGTACCTGGTCTCGGACGCGGCCCAGATGGCGCTGTGGCCCCGCATCGCACCCCACCTCGAGGCAGGGGACGCGCTCTACTTTTCCCACGGCTTTTCCATCGTGTACCACGATCAGACCGGCGTCGTCCCGCCCGATTTCGTGGACGTGATTCTGGTCGCCCCCAAGGGGTCGGGAACCAGCGTGCGGGCCAATTTCCTCGCCGGCAGCGGCATCAACGCCAGCTACGCCGTGGAGCAGGACTATACGGGACGGGCGGCGGAGCGGACTCTGGCCCTCGGCATCGCCATCGGTTCCGGCTATCTCTTCCCCACCACGTTCCAGAACGAGGTCTATAGTGACCTCACCGGCGAGCGCGGGGTGTTGATGGGAGCGCTGACCGGCATCATGGAGGCCCAGTACCAGACGTTGCGCCAACACGGGCACACCCCCAGTGAGGCGTTCAACGAGACGGTCGAAGAGCTGACCCAAAGTCTGATCCGGCTGGTGGCCGAGAACGGCATGGACTGGATGTACGCCAATTGCAGCACGACCGCCCAGCGCGGTGCGCTCGACTGGCGACACAAGTTCCGCCAGGCGGTGCTGCCGGTCTTTGACGAGCTGTACGCCAGCGTCGTCTCCGGCGCGGAGACTGGCATTGTGCTCGCGGCCAACAGCGCCCCCGATTACAAGGAAAAGCTAGAGGCGGAGCTGCGCGAGATGCGCGAATCCGAGATGTGGCGGGCCGGGGCGGCGGTGCGTGCGCTGCGCCCCGAGTCCGGCGTGTGAGGAGGAGATTCATCTGATGGACGAAAGTGACATTACCGCTCAGGAGCGGGTGGTGGTTTTCGATACGACCCTGCGCGATGGGGAGCAGTCGCCCGGCGCGGCGCTCAACGTGGACGAAAAATTAGAGATCGCCCGCGTGTTGGACAAGATGGGGGTAGACGTGATCGAGGCCGGTTTCCCCGTCTCTTCGCCGGGGGATTTCAAGGCGGTGCAGACCATATCGCGCCAGGTGCGGGGCTGTATCATCTGCGGGCTGACTCGCGCCAACCGCCGGGACATCGAGAGCGCCGCCGAGGCGCTGCGGGAGGCGGCTGCTCCCCGCATCCACACCGGCCTGGGCGTCTCCGACGTGCACGTCCGCCACAAGCTGCGTATGACCCGCCAGGAGGCGCTAGAGATGGGCGTGGATGCGGTCAAATACGCCCGCCGGTTCGTGGACGACGTTCAATACTATGCCGAGGACGCCGGCCGCGCCGACCCGGACTATCTCTGCCGCGTGTTGGAGGCGGTCATCGCCGCCGGGGCCACCGTGGTCAACATCCCCGACACCACCGGCTACACCTCGCCCGACGAGTTCGGCGCTCTCATCCGCTCCATAGTCGAGCGCGTGCCCAACATCCACCGGGCCACCGTCTCCGTCCATTGCCACAACGACCTGGGTATGGCGACGGCCAACACGCTGGCGGGGGTGCTCAACGGCGCTCGCCAGGTCGAAGTGACCGTCAACGGCATCGGCGAGCGGGCGGGCAACACTTCGCTGGAGGAGGTGGTGATGGCCCTGCGCACGCGCCGCGCCCGCTTTGGCGTCGAGACGCGCGTCCAGAGCCAATACATCTACCCGGTCAGCCGGCTGGTCAGCCAGTTGACCGGCATCCCGGTGCAGCCGAACAAGGCCATCGTGGGGGCCAACGCTTTTGCCCACTCCTCCGGCATTCACCAGGACGGGGTGTTGAAGGAGCGGAGCACCTACGAGATCATCAACCCGCAAGACGTCGGCGTGCCCGCTTCCGAGATCGTCCTTTCGGCGCGGTCCGGTCGCCACGGCCTGCGTCACCGCCTGGCGGAACTGGGCTATACGCTGGACGATGCCCAGTTTGAAAAAGTGTACCAGCGCTTTCTGGCGGTGGCGGACAAGAAAAAGACGGTTGACACCCGCGACCTGGAGGCCATCGTCGCCGACGAGGTGCAAATGTTCTTTGCCGAGACCTATCACCTGGAGCAGGTGCAGGTCAGTTGCGGCAGCAGCAGCATTCCCACGGCCACGGTGCGCATCACCGGGCCGGATGGGCAGGTCTATTGCGACGCCGACCACGGCACCGGGCCGGTGGACGCGGTCTACCGGGCCATCAACCGGGTCATCGGCGAGCCGAACGAGCTGATCGAGTTCTCGGTCCAGGCAGTGACCGAGGGAATTGACGCCGTGGGGCGGGTGACGGTTCGCATCCGGGCCAACGAGCCGGTGAACGGGTTGAAACGGCGCGTGTTCAGCGGCCACGGTGCCGATACCGACATCATCACGGCCAGCGCCAAATCCTACATGTTTGCGCTGAACCGCCTGATCGCCGCCCGCAGAGAGACACAAGAGACAAATTCAAAAAGGAGATAAAAATGAGCAGTCAAGACAAATTTTCCGAATCGCGTGGCTGGGCATTAAAATGGGTATTCCCAGACGAAACGACGCGCACCGCCGTGGAACAGAGGACGCCGTCCCACGTGGGGGAAAAGTTCACCGAGCCGCGCGGCTGGGCGTTAAAGTGGAACGGGGTGGCCCTGCCGGTCGCCGACGCGCCAGCGACACACCAGCCCAACGAGCGAGGTTAGAGTTCGGAGCAACGCTACAACGAATTTAGAGAAAAACGAATCGTAGCACAGCAATTTGTCCTGGATTGTGGACAAATTGGTTCCTGCAACAACGGTGGCGGGGAAAATTCGTTCCTTTCCTCATTCGCTGTAGTGTGCATCCAACCTTGCCCAATCAATTAACTGGGCACCGGCAAACTGCAAATTTTGTAGCCAGGACGCTGACTTGCGCAGACATGGCTCGATCAATCTGCGTTCTTCTGCGTCCCT
>CAYNVC010000181.1:0-6024 GCA_964400615.1 uncultured Anaerolineales bacterium
AATTCCTCGGCAGGAGCGGGCGGGGCTTGCTCCTCGGCTGCCGGAGCGGGGGCCTCCGGGGCGGCTTCCAACTCGCCGAACTCTGTCCAGCCCACCAATTCCTCGGCAGGAGCGGGCGGGGCTTGCTCCTCGGCTGCCGGAGCGGGGGCCTGGGCAACCCCCGGCGGCGCAAGCGCCTGAATCCAATCGGGAATCTCTGCCGGGGCGGGCATCTCGCCGACCGGCGCGGCCTCCTCCACCGCCGCAGCGGCGGGGGGCGGCACGGGTGCGGGTTCAGGTGCGGCGGGAGCGGGACGGCCCATTATCTCGGCCATACGGGCTTCTGCCTCCGCCTTGTTCTGCGCTTGCAGCTCTTCCTCTTTGCCCGCCGCCAGTTGTTCCAGCCAGGCCAGCGCCTCGTCGCCAGAGGGCACTCCCTCCCCTTCCAACCAGGCGGGCGTCTCCCCGCCCGGCGCGGCCTCCTCCACCGCAGCAGCGGGAGGCGGCGCGGGTTCAGGTTCGGGTGCGGGTTCGGGTGCGGCGGGAGCGGGACGGCCCATTATCTCGGCCATACGGGCTTCTGCCTCCGCCTTGTTCTGCGCTTGCAGCTCTTCCTCTTTGCCCGCCGCCAGTTGTTCCAGCCAGGCCAGCGCCTCGTCGCCAGAGGGCACTCCCTCCCCTTCCAACCAGGCGGGCGTCTCCCCGCCCGGCGCGGCCTCCTCCTCCACCGCAGCAGCGGATGGGGGCTGCGCCTCAAGCGGGGCAGGCTCTTGCAACCAATCCGGGACTCCCGCCGGGGCGGGCGGTTCGCCCCCCGTGGGGGCCGCCGGGGAGGGTGTGGGAGGAGCATCGGCCGGGGCCATCTCTTGCAGCCAATCCGGAATTTCCGCCGGAACGGGCGGTTCGGCCCCCGTGGGGGCTGCCGGGGAGGGCGTGGGGGGAACCTGGGCAGGGGCCATCTCTTGCAGCCAATCCGGAATTTCCGCCGGAACGGGCGGTTCGGCCGGCGCGGTTTCTTCCGCTGCCGGGATGGCCGTAGCAGGCCCTTGTTCCTCCGTTGGCGGTTCCTCGGCAAACTGCTCCCGCAGACCGGATAACCAGTCTGGCGATTGTTCAGCAGCAGGAGCAGCGGGGGCCGTTTCCTCACCCATTCCCTCAGTGGTCAGGCTAGAAAGCCACTCTGGCGCTTTTTCTTCACTCAAGACGGGTGGTTGCTCAGATTCGTCGCCAATCGGTTCGACTCCCAGGCCAGCCAGCCAATCCGGCTCTTCCGCCGCCGGTTCGGCCGGCCGGGGGGATGGTTGCTCAGATTCATCGCCAACCGGTTCGACTCCCAGGTCGGCCAGCCAATCCGGCTCTTTTCCCTCTGCCGGTGGCTGCTCCTCCCCGGAAGGTTCCGTCGTCAGCCAGGCGGGAATCTCCTCCACCGGGGCGGGGGAAGGTTGATCTGCCGGCTGCATTTCCGGCATCTCAATGGGAGCAGACGGGAACGGGGCAGCAACCTCTTCTCCCTCTGTGGCGATCTCTTCCAGCCACGAGGGAATCTCGATTTGGGCCTCCAATGCAGCGGTGAGATCGACCAGGGAAGCCTCCTCTTCGCTCAACGGAGGCTGCTCCGAGACGCTTTCCACCTCTGCCATCCAGGCCGGGCGTTCTTCCTCGCCAGCAGGCCGGTATTCCAGGGGGACGATCTGGATCTCGCTTGCGGTCAGCGGCGAGTCATCTCCAAATAATTCCTGGGCCAGCCTGTTTTCCGGGTCCAGCGCCTCGGCGCGGTGGAGGTACTCTCGCCCCTCGTCCCTCCCGCTGTTGACCCAAATGCTCCCCAGAATCAAATTAGCTTTGAGGCAATAGGGCAGTTCATCCAGTATCTGCTGGCAGACCGACGTTGCCTCCATGCGCTGCTCGTTGCGCCAGAGCGCTTCGGCCAGAGTAACGCGCAAATCCATCCGGTCGGGCTGGTCGGCCAACAGGGTGTTCAGGTCATTGATCGCCCGCGAGAGCAAGTTGCCTCTGAGGTACAATCGAGCCAGCGCACCGGGGGTAAGGGGTACTTTGCGCAATTCGGCGCCGTCTCGCCGGCCATAAAAGTGACGCAGTTCTTCCTCGATGGCCCGGTTATCGGGCATCAACTCGAAAGCACGTTCCAGGTACCACACGGCGGCGTCCAGCTCGTCATTTCTGCTGTGCACTTCACTCAACCCCACCCACGCAACAAGGTCTTCGGGGTCGGCGCTGAGCACACGGCGGAACATGTCCACGGCGTACTCGTCCTGACCGGCTTCCAGCATTGCCTTGCCCAGCAGACGGTACGCCTCGACGTATCTGGGGTATTGTTTCAGAATGTGCTTTCCGTGGGCCGTGGCTTCCGCAAAGCGACCCTGTTCGATCATGCCATCAATCTGTTCACAATACTCGCGCAGGGAGATCTCGCCCATAATGTTTGCCCCTTTTTCATTTATCGTACTGTTTTCGTGTCTGAATTATGCAACGGCTTGCGCAAAAAGTCAATCCAGGCCATGTACTTGTTTCAATCTGGCGATCAGCGTTTCGACAGGCGTTTCTGGACCGGGAGCGCGGCCCAACGGGTCGGCGACGGTCTCTTCCCCCAGCAGGGCGTAAAACGTATCGAGCACGCCATAGGCCAGCACGTCCAGTTGGTATCCTCCTTCGAGCGTAAACAGTATCCGCCCGCCGCACAACTGCTCCGCCATGTACACCAGTTCCCGCCCCATCCAGGCGTAGCCGGTCAACGAAAGGCTCATCATCGCCAACGGGTCGCTCCAGTGGGCGTCGTATCCGGCAGAGACCAGGATCAGGTCGGGCCGGAACCGCTCCGCCAGCGGCCAGACCAGTTCGGCGAACACCTGGGCGTAGCCCGCGTCCCCCACCCCGGCCGGGAGCGGGACGTTGAGCAACGTGCCCGCGCCGGGGCCATGTCCCGTCTCGCTCCAATTGCCGCTGCCCGGATAGTAGGGGTACTGGTGGGAGGAAAAGTAGAACACGTCCGGGTCGGCGGCAAATGTGTCCTGGGTGCCGTTGCCGTGATGCACGTCGAAATCGGCGATAAAGACGCGCTCTACCCGCTCATCTGCCAGCGCGGCCCGCGCGGCCACGGCGACGTTGTTAAAGAGGCAAAAGCCCATGGAGCGGGTGGCCGTGGCGTGGTGGCCGGGCGGGCGCACCAGGGCGAACCCGTTGGCGATCTCGCCCGCCAGCACCGCCTCCACCCCCCGCACAAGCCCGCCGGCGGCCATCAGCGCCGCCTCGAAGGAGCGCGGCGAGACGTAGGTATCGGGGTCCAGGTTCCCACCGCCGGACTGGGCCACGCTCCGCACCCGCTCGATGAGGGCCGGTGCGTGCACGCGCTCCAGCTCTTGGGGCGTCGCCGGGCGGGGTTCCAGGAGCGCCAGACGTGCCAGCATGCCCTCGTCCTCCAGCACCTGGAGGATGCGTCTCAGTCGCCGGGCGTTCTCCGGGTGGGAGGGCTGGTCGTGTTCGAGATAGATGGGATCATAGATGTAGGCGGTGTCCATAGTTTCACCTCACGCTGTTTCTTCCAGACCGAGGCTCAATTGAGTCGCAACGGTGGATGATTTATCGTTGTCGCCCGATGAACGTGTCTCTGACATACCAGTCGTCCGCGCTGCCGCGCAGACCTCGCCCCAGCTTGCAAAATACTCGTCGTAATACCGAATGGGGTACTGACTGCGCTGGGCAAGTTCCTCGTGGTTGGGCAAGTGCCCCAACTCGCCTGCGACCCGTTTGACCTCCAGTTGCAATGTCTTCTTAGAGACCTCGTACTTGCGATGCGGCATACGCGGCACAGGGCTATTTTTGGCCGTCAGTTTGCGTTTTGCTTTTCTAAACGGGTCTATGCCGTTGAGAATTTCCTCGTGCCGCTCTCTCGCTAACTCGCAATATCGCTGCGATTTCTCGATCCCGATGTAACGTCGTCCCAACTGATGAGCCGCCAGGGTCGTCGTCCCCGCCCCGTTAAAACAATCCAGCACCACCTCACCGGGTTTGGTAAAGATCGAGATCAGGCGGTACATCAGGTGGGGCGGAAGTTGAGTGGGATGATCCACCCGGCGGCTGTTGTGCTTGAGGCGGTGAATGTCCCACCACAAATCTGTCAGCGGCCCACGATCATCTATCCGCTCCATCCGCCGCCTCTCGACGCAGCGCGAGCGTAAGCAATACCCTTCGGCCAGCGGTTCTAGAGCCTGAAACGTCTTGGGAGCGCCCAGGACATTCGTCTGTCCCGCCGCGCCAATCAGTCCGGGCAGTTCACGGGACTGTCCCTTGCTAAATGCTAGAATGGTGTAGTGAGCCGGCATTATAAAGCGCACAGGGAAAGCCAGCGCGTCCCAAGCGATCCAGTTTTGGAATTGCAGAACCGTGCTCATGAACATAAAGTGCCGGATCGCCCATAGAGGGATATTGAGCAATGCAAAGGTGTGTCCTGGTTTCAAGACGCGGGCCAGCTCGGCGATCCACAAATCGCACCAGTCAAAATACTCCCGAATTTCTAGGCTGTCCGTATAGCCGACGTATTTTTTCCCCAGGTTATAGGGCGGATCTGTGAAAATAAAGTCAATAGCGTCATCAGGTATCTTGCGCAATCGTTCCAGACAATCACCCTGCAACACTTGGTTGATAGGGAGACGCTCATCTCCAGTCTCGGCCTCCGCTTGGGGCGACGAGTTGTAATTGGGGCGCAGCAAAAAGTCAGTTTGGGACGCCAAACCCAGCCCCGCTTTGTATTGGGGCATATTTTGAGCAACAGCCAGGTTATCGGCCCTCCCGGTCTCGACGCTGTACGTCGTAGATGTTCGATCAAGTTCCATCCGGCGGCAATCGAGCACCAAGAGTTGCTCGTAAGACTCGATGCCAAACAAATCTCGGAAGCGGGCAATCAGAGGCGAAACATCCCCTTCCAGGTCACAAGGTATATCGCGCCATACATCCGATATGAGGGTGCCGTACTGGTGATAAGTGTGTTTCTTGCCGCCATAATCTTTGGTGGTTTTATCGCAGACTGGACAGTATGTATATTCGATCCTGGTTTTGGTGTGGCGCAACGATTGCTCGTATTTGGTATGCACCAAAGCCCCAAAGTGATAATTGGGCAAGGAGCGAGTATCAACGACCTGTGGTGACGCTCGCTTGAGAACTATCCAGAGCTGGTAGCGCGCCTCTGGGGGCAGCGCGGTTTGCACCTGCACCAAATCAATAATTTCGCCCACCGTGACGAGGGTTGCCCCCGGCCCCAGCTCGTCGGCGACGCCGGCCACGATAGCACCCACGTTGCGCAACGCGTTTCTGTATTCTCCCGGTTCGGCGCACGGGGGGAGAAGTAACATACAAACGTCGCCGAAACCATGCACTGCTCGGCGCAAAACTGTGCCACTCTGAACGGAAATGTGCTTTACGGTAAGCGGGTGGCTGTTTTCCGAAAGATGTGTCACCGTTTGTCCCTCGGGTTACGTTGGGTAAAAAATTCGTTCAGGAAATCACAGAGAACACCAAGCTCGCTGCGGGAAAAAGCCACCGAACAATGGCTGTACGACAACATCGTCCGCAAAGCCGTTTCTCGTTTGAAATTCCCTGCCCCGTCAATAACGTACGCTATTCTGTGCCCCGCCTGCTCGATTTGCTCGTAACGGCTCTTGGCTTGACCCGCTTTGCGCTCAATCGTGCTGTTGGTTGTCACTTGAAAGCTGACTTCGAGCGCCACGTATTTGGAACCATCTGTGACCACCAGATCAAACGAGGTCTCGCGCCCGGTCAACGAATCCGTGTGGGTGACTCCAGGCAAGCGACCACCAGGTTTGATCTCTATGTCGTCCAATCGGAGATGATTCTCTATGTACTCGGCCACAAACTTTTGAGCCAACTGTCCCAGGTCATTAGCTTGTGCACCGCCAGTAATGCGACTGACCCAGATGTATCGCTGCTCGACAAAGTTCGTCAACTCCGCTGGCCTGCCCAGGTAATCACCGATTTGACACTTCGCTAACACAGATGTCACCCTTGCTCCTG
>CAYNVC010000182.1:0-6008 GCA_964400615.1 uncultured Anaerolineales bacterium
TATGCACTCGGCCCAAGAAGCGCTGGCCTATGCCACCAGGCTACACGCCTATCTTGTCTACCTGGGGGTCAACACAGGCGACATGGAAAAGGGAATGATGCGCTTCGAGGCCAACGTCAGCGTGCGCCCTGCCGGATCCGAGGTGATGAACCCCCGTCACGAGATCAAGAACCTCAACTCTTTCCGCGCCCTGGCCCGCGCCGTAGCTTACGAGATCGAGCACCAGATAGCCACACTCGAGTCCGGCGGCGCGATCGTTCAACAAACGATGGGCTGGGACGAGACGCGCGGTGTGACGGTACCACAGCGCAGCAAAGAGTTTGCCGACGATTACCGCTACTTTCCCGATCCCGACCTGCCGATCCTGGAGATCGACCGCGAGTGGGTGGAGGAGCTGCGGGCGCGGTTGCCGGAATTGCCGGATGCCAAACTCGCCCGCTTTAGCGCCTCCTACGGGTTGAGCGGCTACGACGCCGGTGTGCTCGTCAGCGACAAACGGGTCGCCGATTATTTCGAGGATGCCATTGCAACCGGCAAGAGCAGCCCCAAGAAAATCGCCAACTGGATCAGCGGCGAACTGTTCCGGCTGATGAAGGAAAGCGGGCAAAAGATCGACGCGGTGCAGGTCACACCCCATGCGCTGGTCGAACTAGTCGAGATGGTCGAGGGGGGAGAGATCAACCTCAGCACGGGCAAGGAGGTGCTGGCAGAGATGTTCTCCAGTGGGCGCGGGGGCCGGCAGATCGTGGAGGAGCGCGGGCTGGCGCAGATCTCGGACGCGGACGCGCTGGGGGAAACAGTCGCCCAGGTATTGGCGGGAAACCCTGAGCAGGTACGCGAGTATCGAAACGGCAAAACGCAGCTCTTTGGCTGGCTGATGGGGCAGGTGATGAAGGCCAGCCAGGGCAAAGCGAACCCCCAACTGGTGCGCAAACTGTTGCAGGCTCAATTGAACCAGGGGCCAGCCCGAAGTTTGTCATAGTCGAAACGTGTTGTGTGTCACTTGGTATACTGGGGTAAAGCGGGTATACTGACACTGGTTCATACCCGGTGATTGAGGAGGTGTCCAGAACCGACTAAATACAAGCATAGAAAAAACGTCCGTCGAAAAGAGAAATCGAGAGCATAGCTCTCTTGCAAACATATATCACACAATTTGAATGGAGGAACGTAATGCCAGAAGAACTAAATCCCTTTGCCATCGCACAGAAACAATTGGGCCAGGCCGCCGAGATCATGGGCCTGGACGAGGCGACACACGAACTGTTGCGCTGGCCGCTGCGTGAGTTTCACGTCACGCTCCCTGTCAAGATGGACGACGGCACGACCAAGATTTTCCACGGCTTTCGCATCCAATACAACGATTCTCGCGGCCCGACCAAGGGCGGCATTCGCTATCACCCCGAAGAGACCGTCAACACCGTCCGCGCCCTGGCTGCCTGGATGACCTGGAAGTGCGCTGTGGTGGATATTCCCCTCGGCGGTGGCAAGGGTGGTATCATCTGCAACCCCAAGGAAATGTCCGCCGGTGAACTGGAACGGCTCAGCCGGGCCTACATCCGCCAGGTTGGCAAGATCATCGGCGAAGAGATCGACGTGCCCGCTCCCGACGTCTACACCACCCCCCAGATCATGGCCTGGATGATGGACGAATACTCGTTCATGCGCGGCTACAACGTCCCCGGCGTCATCACCGGCAAGCCCATCCCCCTGGGCGGCTCACAGGGGCGCGGCGACGCCACCGCTCGCGGCGGGATGTACTGCATCCGCGAGGCCGGCAAGACGCTGGGCCTCAATCTGAAGGGCGCACTCGCAGCGGTCCAGGGTTACGGCAACGCTGGACAGTTTGCTCACTCCCTGGGCCAGGAACTGCTGGGCCTCAAGGTCGTCGCCGTTTCGGATTCCAAAGGCGGCATCTACAACGCCGACGGGCTGGACGCGGAAGCGGTCATCGCCCACAAGCAAAAGACCGGCTCGGTCGTCAACTTCCCCGGCGCCAAGAACATCACCAACGCTGAACTCTTGGAGTTGGACGTGGTGGTGCTGATCCCGGCCGCGATGGAAAACCAGATCACGGCAGCCAACGCCGGGAACGTCAAGGCCAAGATCGTGGCGGAACTCGCCAACGGCCCCACCACCCCGGAGGCGGACGACATTCTCTTCAAGAACGGCGTCTATCTCATCCCCGACTTTTTGTGCAACGCCGGCGGCGTGACTGTCTCTTATTTCGAGCAGGTACAGAACGCCTACGACTATTACTGGGACATCGAGACGGTCTACGAGCGGCTGGACAAGAAAATGACCGCCGCCTTCCACGCCGTCCACGAAGCAGCGCAAGATCACAAGGTCAACAACCGCATGGGCGCATACGTCGTGGCGGTTGGCCGCGTGGCCGAGGCCTGCAAACTGCGCGGTTGGGTGTAATCCAAACTACTATCAACGCAATACCAAACCCCCGCAAGCGTGCGGGGGTTTTTTATTTGACTTATTCAATTTTCCGAGTAAGATAAACCTACGTGCAACCATTAGTCAATAGAAAAGGAGGTCATTATGTATCACAAGATCATCATCGCCGGATACCTGGGCCGCGACCCAGAGATGCGATACACCCAGGACGGAACTCCGGTCACAAACTTTTCGGTGGCGGCCAGCCGCAAGTGGACCCGGCCCGACGGCACCAAGATGGACGAGACTGTTTGGTTCCGCGTCAGCGTGTGGCGGAAATTAGCCGAAACCTGCAACGAGTACCTGCAAAAAGGTTCCCCAGTGCTGATCGAGGGTCGCCTGAATCCTGACGAAAACGGCAACCCTCGCATTTGGACGGGAAACGATGGGAACGCACGCGCTTCATTCGAGATCACGGCAACGACCGTCAGGTTCCTGGGCAGGCGCGGCGACGCCAGCGCGGGGCCGGACGTGCCCGACGAACCACCTCCACCGGCAGCGGGAGAGAACGAGATTCCATTCTAGGCCCAGGCAAAAGAGAAACCGGGCTTTTCAAAAGCCCGGTTTCCGCGTTCCCATCCAAGGAGGCGTACCGTGAAAACACCACCCCGGCGACAGACACAAATCAATATCCAGGTTCCGCCAGACCTGGACGCCACTTATTCCAACCTGGCGCTGATCACTCACTCAGCCTCCGAGATCATTATTGATTTCGCCCGCGTGCTGCCCAACACTCCCCAGGCCAAAGTCTATGCCCGCATCATCACCACCCCCCTGCACGCCAAACTCTTGCTGCGGGCGCTGGGTGAAAACCTGGAGAAATACGAAAGCCAGTTCGGCGAGATAAAAATGCCCAACTCTGGAGACGCATTGGCCCAACAATTCTTTGGCGCGGTCAGGCCGCCCGAATCCCCCAAATCATAACTCGATGGAGAACCCAGTGTCCCAACTCGAAACCATATCCGAACGCATCCAGGCCACCTTTAGAGCACGCAACGCGGCCCGCGATGGAGCGCTGCGCCGCTCACGCGAGTTGATCCGCCTGTGCGCGACGGCCATCCGCGCCAGCCACCGCGACGATTGGGACGCGGCCCGCGACCTGCTGGCCCAGGCCAATTCGGTCGCCGCCGCGATGACAAAAGACATCTCCCCCTACCCCGACCTGCTGCACGCCGGTTACACTCAGGACGCGCTCAAGGAACTGGTCGAGGCGCACGCCACGCTGGCGCTGGCCCAGGGAGCGCCCATCCCGGAACCGGAAGCGCTGGGCATTCCCTACCCGGCTTATCTGAACGGATTGTGCGAAGCGGCCAGCGAAATGCGCCGCCGCTGCCTGGACCAACTGCGGCACGGCGACACCACCGAGGCCGAACGGTTGCTGGGCGCGATGGACGAAATCTACGACATGCTGGGCACGTTCGACTTTCCCGACGCCATCACCGGGGGACTGCGCCGCCGCGTTGACCAGTTGCGGGGTGTGCTGGAGCGCACGCGCGGCGACCTGACCAACAGCCTGCGCCAGGACCGGTTGATCCGCGCCCTGCGTGATTTCGAGGAGCGGGTGGGGGGCGAGTGAGCGGGTGAGGTACACTGCCGCCACAAAATCTCGACGAGGTGACATCTATGCGTATTTTCATCACCGGCAACGAGGGGCAACTGGGCCGTGCGCTCCGCTCCGCGCTGGCCGAACACACCCTCTCCGGCTGCGACCTGCCAGAACTGGACATCACCGACCGGACGGCCATCGGCGCAGCCATCGCCGACTTTTGCCCCGACGTGGTGCTCCACGCGGCCGCCTGGACCGACGTGGACGGCTGCGCCCGTGACCCCGACCGGGCCTATCGCGCCAACGGGCTGGGCACGCAGAACGTCGCCCTGGCCTGCGCGGAAGCGGGGGCCGCGCTGCTCTACGTCAGCACAAACGAGGTGTTCCCCGGCACGGCGACGGAGCCGTACCGCGAGTGGGACGCGCTCGACCCGGCCAACCCCTATGCCAGATCGAAGGCGGCGGGGGAGTGGTTCGTGCGCCACCTGCTGAACCGCTTTTACATCGCCCGCACCGCCTGGCTCTATGCCCCCGGCGGGCGGAATTTCTCCAACCCCGGCCGCATCATCCAACTGGCCGACGAGCGCGGCGCGTTGCGGGTGGTGAGTGACGAGGTCGGCAACCCCACTTGTGCGCTCGACCTGGCGCGGGCCATCGCTGCCCTGATCCAGACCGGGGCGTATGGTGTCTATCACCTGGTCAACGCCGGATACTGCTCCCGCTACGAGTACGTCCGCCGGGTGCTGCAACTGGCCGGGCGGGGAAATGTCCCGGTCGAGCCGATCAGCCTGGACGATTTCGAACGCGCCTCCACCCCGCCCCGCTTTGCGCCGCTGACGAACACCGCCGCCGCCGCGCTGGGGATCGAGCTGCGCCCGTGGGAGGAGGCGGTGGCAGAGTTCGTCGAATCCCAATGACCCCCCTCCCAACTCCTGGCCTCGTTTCCGTCGTCATCCCCCACTGGAACGCAGTCCAGCACCTCCCCACCTGCCTGCGGAGTTTGCAGCGCCAGACATATCCCCGCGTCGAGGTGATCGTCGCCGACAACGGCTCCACCGACGGCTCGCTGGAACTGCTGGCGAGCGATTACCCCTGGGTGCACGTCATCCCGCTGGGCGAAAACCGGGGCTTTGCCGGCGCGTGCAACGCCGGGATGCGGGCCGCGCGGGGCGAGATCGTCGCCCTCCTCAACAACGACACCCAGGCCGACCCGCGCTGGCTGGCGGAGGTAGTCGCCGCCTTCGAGCGTCACCCGGAGGCGGGACTGGTCGCCTCCAAGATGCTCCTCTTTGACCGGCGCGACACGTTCCACACGGCGGGCGACTTTTACCGCCTGGACGGCACGCCTGGCAACCGGGGCGTGTGGCAGCGGGACGCGGGCCAATACGACCGCGAAGAGTACGTCTTTAACGCCTGCGGGGGGAGCGCAGCCTATCGCCAGACTATGCTGGCCCGGATCGGCCTGTTGGACGAGGATTTCTTTTTTTCCTGCGAGGACGTCGATCTGGCCTGGCGGGCGCAGTTGACCGGCTACCGCTGCGTCTACGCTCCTCGCGCCGTGGTCTACCACAAGTTGAGCGCCACCGGCGGCGGCGCCACCGCCAGTTTCTACGATGGGCGCAATTTCATCTACCTGCTGACCAAAGATTACCCCGGCGACCTGTGGCGCGTCCACTGGCGGGCCATCCTGCGGGCGCAACTTGGCATCACGGCAGCGGCGTTGCGGGCCTGGCGCGGGCAGGCGGCGCGGGCGCGGCTCAGGGGCCAACTGGCCGGGCTGCTGGGCCTCCCCAGAATGCTCCGCAAGCGGCGGGCGGTGCAGCGCAGCCGAACCGTTGACCGGGCGTACCTGGCAAGTATCCTCACCGCAGTTGACGAAACCCCCTGAAACTAGTATCATACGGGTAACTCACGATGACACCCGACCTCATCTCTTTTCTTTCCGCCCCGGCGGACGTGGCAGAGCGGCGGGCACGCATCGCCGCATACCTGGCGAACGAGGGATACACGCTCCCCC